>JAQVRT010000036.1 GCA_028700905.1 Candidatus Iainarchaeum sp.
AGCACCTGACCATCCACCAAAACTATGACCTGTAACAGGATTTGCAGTTAAAGTAACTGAAGTTCCTGAAGAATAATTTTCAGAACAATCAGATCCACAATTTATTCCAGGATTACTTGAAGTCACAGTTCCATTTCCCGCACCACTTAAAGATACATTTAAAGTATAAGTTGATGGAGCTGTTGATGAAAAATTTGCAATTAAAGAAGTATTTGAATTTAAAGTAAAAGTATATGGATTTGTGGAAAGTGAACCTGTTGGAGTTGTCCAATTATTAAAAGTATAACCTGAAAGAGCAGTTGCACTTGCAGTAACTGAAGTTCCACAACTAAAAGTTCCAGCTCCAGAAACAGTACCGCCTGCTGGAGGGTTTGAAGATAAAGTTAAAATACAATTACTACCAACACCTGAAATTGGTTCATAATCTTCAGGATTTGTTAAATCTTTAATAAAACCATCAATTGTTGAATTTGTAGCAGCATCAATTTCTCCTGCTTGATCTACTTTTTCATTTGTAAATCCAATTAAAATAGTTGCTAAAATAACAGCACCTAAAATCAAAACACCAATAATAATTATCATCTCTAAAGAGACCTGAGCTTTTTTACTTTTATTCATATCTTTTTTCACATTTTCATTTTTTTTAGACTTAATTGTTTTTTTAGATTTAATTTTTTTAATTTCTTTTTTCATAAATATCTTTTCTCTTAATTAAAATTTGCTGTAATACCAGTATTTAAATTTAAATCAAAATAGAATATTTCATTTGTACTCATAATAGCTCCAGAAGAATCTTTCCAGTTTAAGAAACTATGACCTGTAGCTGGAATTGCTTCAACTCTTACTTGAGTTCCACAAGCAAAACTACCATCTCCTTTAACAGTGCCAGCATCTTGAGGATTTACTGAAATCACTAGATTACAAATAAAGTTATCAACAATTTCATCTGTTTGTTTATTAATTGCATTAGATTGATCTGCTTTTGAAGAAGACATATTAATAACAATTGTTGCAAGAATAATTGTCCCTAAAACTAGAACACCAACAATAATCATCATTTCTAAAGAAACTTGAGCTTTTTTATTTATCATAAAATATAATCCTTTAATTATAAATATAATATAAATATAAATACATAATATATATAAATGTATTTGTTATAGAAGAATAAGTAAATAGTTTTAAAGATAAATAATTTTAAAGATCTTAAATAACTTTTATAAAAATCTCAGAAAAGAAATCATCTTGCCAAACATTTATCTTCTGATCTTGATGAAGAAATAAAAGAGGAATAAATAAATTATTAACAATATCAAAATTATCAATATTTTTTGAAAAAAGATTTTTAAATGTTAGACAGCCTTCTTTGTCTGCTTCTTTTTTAATTGAAGAAAAAAGAGAATCAATTCTTAAATTAATATCTTCAGTTGATTTTGGAACAAAAAACTCAACTTCTGCTTTTTCTTTAATCATTTTTTCAATGTTTTTCTTTGTTGGCTTATTCATTATAGTATCTATTGCTTCAATTAAATCATCTAAAGAAACTTGACTTTCTTTATTTCTAATTGGATTTTCTAAGTTTAAAGCATTAAGTAAAATATCATCTTCTTTAGGTATTATTAAATCATCTTCAGGATCAATACTTGAAAGCTTTAAAGTATAGGTTTTAATTTTTAGAAGAATACTTGCAGCTAGAAGTGCATTTGCAGGAATCATTAAATTTTCTTCTTTAAACTCTATTATTTTTTTTAAATAGAGATCTGTAAGAGAAATAATATCAATATTCCAAATATCAAAATCATTTGATTTTACAAGATCAAACAAAAGTAGTTTCCAGTTTGGTTGATCTATAATATTTACTAATTCTTCCATATATAAAAAATATCTTCAAAAAAGAATAAAAAGAGAAAGGTTTTTTAGTTTTTTTAATCTTCTAAAACCTTTGCATTAAAATTGTTTGCTTCAATATCACATAATTTAATTTTTTTACTTTGTCCTTCAATATATAAAACAGTATCTTTTTCAAAATAAATTGTCACAAAATCACAAACTAATCTAAATTTTACAGATTTAGATTTTAGTAATTCATCAAAAATTAAATCTATGTTTTCTGAAAAAACAATAATATCTATTCCTTGTTTTTTACCTTTAATCTTTGTTGAAATTTCATTTAAATCAATAGTTCCAACAACATTAAACTTTAAAATAAACTCTTTAATATCAAATGAAGAAATTAATTTTTGAATATATTCTTTAGCTTTTATAGTGTCTGAAAAGATATAAGTTCTATAAGCTCTATATTTTTCAAAAAACTTATCAGCTTCACCCATTTCTTTATAAAAAATATCCATTTCTTCTTTAATGTTTGAAACTGTTGAATTCATTTTCTTAAAAAGAGAAATTAATTCTCTCTTATTGATCTCAGATTCTATTTCTTTTTCTAAATATTCATTCTTTTTAACAATTTCATTAATTTCTTTATAGTCATTTATAAGACTATTTAAAATATCATGAAGTGGATTGTAAAGCTCTAAAACTTTATTTGTCCTATATAGATTTTTATTTAAAGACTCAAAAGACTTTTTAACTTTATTATTAATATCAACCATTTTTTAAAACCCCTTTTTTAAATTTGAAAAAAATTCCCCTATAATAATATGATAAATGGTAATATTTAATAAAGCTATCTTTTTATGTATATATTAAGTCATTTTCCAGACTTAATATCTAAAAACATATGATATGATGCAATTGCTCCTTGAGAGGTAGAAGTTACAATTTGTTTAAGTTCTGTATGATTTGTACAATCTCCAGCTGCAAATACACCTTCAACATTTGTTCTTTGAGCTTTATCTACAATAATTTCACCATGATCATCAAGTTGTATACTTAATTTATCTAAAAGCTCTGTATTTGGAACATGACCTATCTCAATAAATATTCCATCTAAAGCCATTTCAGTATCATCTTTTAATTTAATTTTTTCTAATTTTTCAGAACCAATTAATTCTTTAATTTCTGAATTATAAACAATTTCTACATTTTCTTGTTTAAATAAAGAATCAAGCCACATAGGTTCTGCTCTTAATTGAGAGCCTCTATATATTAAATATACTTTTTTTGCAATCTCTGAAAGTAATAAAGCAGCAGTTACAGCAGCATCTGAACCACCAATAACACCTACAACTTTATCTTTATAAAAAGCTCCATCACAGGTTGCACAATAATGCACACCTTTACCTAAAAATTTATCTTCATTTTCAATATTTAGAGCTCTTTTTTTCTTTCCTATTGCAAGTAAAACTTTTTTTGCTTTTACAGTTTCTTGATCAGTATTAATTATAAAAACATCATCTTGTTTTTTAATATCCATTACTTTTTCATATTTAATAGGAATATTTAAATTATTTATCTGTTCTACCATTTTTGAAATTAAATCCATACCAGTAATTTCTAAAAAACCAGGATAATTCCAGATTGTGTGGGCAGTAGAAGTTACTCCTCCAAAAGAATCTGTAAACATTATAGTTGACATTTTATATCTTCCTGCATAAAGTGCACTTGAAAGTGCAGCAACTCCACCACCAACAACAACTAAATCATAAATATTTGAATTATTTTCACTCATTTTTTAATCACATTTTTAATTTTTTAAAATATTATGTCACTTGTATATATTTACAAGTATATATATTTAATATCCAAAAAATATATAAACTAAACCTTTTCAAACCTATCCCAAGGAAAAATCAACCAATCAACATTAGTTTTTGAATAGAAATCAGGATAAGAAGCACAGTTTTTTTTATTTACATAAATACTTGCAATTTTTACATCTTTTGGTTTATATTTTTCTTTTAATAAAGAAGAAATAAACTGAATAGTTTTACCAGAATCAACAATTTCGTCCACTATTAAAATAGTTTTATTTTTTAAGAATTTTTTATCAGGAAAATTAATTAATTCAATTTTACCTCTCTTTTCTTTAGAGTAAGATTTTACAGCAATACTAAAAAGATTTTTATTATCAAGAAGTCTTGATAAATGAATCGCTGGAAAAAGACCTCCAACAGAAATTCCTAAAATAACATCTGGAATATAGTTTTCTTTTTTTAATTGCAAAAATATTTTTTTACAATCATTTTCTATTTGAGTATAAGTTAGTTTTATTTTTACCATAAGATATTAATAAAACGAATAAAATAAAAATAGTATCTTAAAAAAAAAGAAGAAAAGAGAGAAATTACTCTCCATCTATATTAAGATTTAATTTTGCTTTAAGTTCTCTATATCTGTTTCTTATAGTAACTTCAGTTACACCTGCAACATTTGCAACTTCTTTTTGAGTTCTTCTCTCACCTGTCATTAAAGCAGCTATATATACTGCAGCTGCAGCAACACCAGTTGGACCTCTACCAGAAATTAAACCAGATGCAATTGCTTTTTTAACAATTTGTTTTGCTTTATTTTCAACTTCTGAAGATAAAGTTAAAACAGAAACAAATCTTGAGATATAGTAACTTGGATCTGTTAAAGGAACAGCAATATCAAGTTCTTTTACAATAAACCTATATGTTCTTCCAATTTCTTTTTTTGTTAAACCTGAAGCTTCAGCCATTTCATTTAATGTTCTTGGAACATTATATGTTCTACAAACAGAATAAAGAACAGCAGCAACAACCGCTTCAATTAATCTTCCTCTTATAAGTCCTTTTTCAACAGTTTTTCTATAAAGTAAAGCTGCAGTTTCAACTAAAGGATTTGGAATATTTAAATATGATGAAATTCTTTTAAGTTCTGTTAAAGCAATTGATAAATTTCTTTGAACAGAGTTTGAAATTGAAGATCTTTTATGCCATTTAATTAATCTATACATTTGAGCTCTTGATTTTGTTGAAAGTTTATTACCTCTCAAATCTCTACCAGATCTTTCGATCATAGTTTCAAGACCTTTATTTATCTTTGTATATTTCATTGGTGAACCAGTACTAACATTATCTTGTTTTTCAGCATTATCAAAACTTCTCCAATCTTTTCCAGTATCGATTTGGTCTTCTGATAAAACAGTATGACATTTACTACAGATATATTCTCCAGTTTTTGAATCTCTGTAGACTTTTGTGTTTCCACATTCTGGACATTTAACCATTGTTTACACCTCTATATTTTTTAAAAATTATAAAATTAGTTTACCATTTAATCTTTCTTTTTAATTTTTGTTAAACCTTGTATTTTATATAAGTTTTTGAAAAATAAGCAAACCTATATAAATATAATAGTTTTTCTAGTATATAAAGGTTTTTATTTTTAAGGTTTTGTTGAATAATACATAAGTTTTGTTTGTGTTGATTAATGAGTTATGTATATTTTTATTTATTATCATTTATATTTGATTCAAATTCAGAAACAGAATAAACATCATAACCCATAGATTTGATTTTATCTCTTAACAAAGAATTATTTGATATTAAACAAAAATTTTTATCCCCTTCAAATTGTTTTATACTAAATAATTTAATTATAGAATTATTATTGTCATCAATATTTATATTTTCATCAGTATACAATATATCATCAAAAATCATACTTATGGCCCCTAAATTTTCTTTTATAAAAAATTTAACATAGTCAGTAGTGTAAATTTTTGTTTTATTAGAAATAATATTATTAACTAAGAAAAATTTAATTGCAACAGGATTTTTTTCATAAAAAGTATCTTTAATATATTGAAATACACTACTATCAAAAACAAGATTTATATTATTCAAAATAGTCACTTTATTCTAAGTCAATTGTTAACTCTGATAAATCTTCTTTACCAATCTCAATTAATTTTTCTATATATATTGGGGAATTTATTTTTAATCTAACCCCTACCATAGAAGAATCTGATATATTTCTTAATTTAGTTTCAATTGATGAATCAAATTCATATGTATTATTTAACACATAATCTTTAATTATTTTTGCATTCATATATCTTATTGTTCTATAATCATCTTTATTTGAATTCATATATAACCACCTAATATAATATAGATACAAAGTTATTTAAATATTATTCTATTTAGGATTCCTTATTATTTTTAAATATATATTTATATAAGTTTTAATATAATTTTATACTATATAAATATAGATAAAGATAATTCATTAACTATGTTACTTAATTACACTAAATTTAATAATATAATTAATAATTACAACAATAGTTATTTAAATACAATCTACATTAATATCTTAAATTATGTGATATTATGGAATATAAAAGTGAAATAAATAAAATAAAATTATTAAAAAAAGAATTAAGAGATGTTCCTGTATCTTATGTTATTGAAGGTTCTACTCAAAAAAAAGTATTAGAATTTAATGAAAATGATATTGAAAACAAAAAAATATTAAACGAATTAAAATTAATATCTACAAAAATAATAAATGAATATAAACAGAAGTATATTACAAGAGAAATTTATAATCAAGAACTAAATAAAAAAACAAATGCATTTAGGAATAATGAAGTTGGAGATTATTGTGAATATATAATAGTAAAAGTTTTTAAAGATAATAAAAAAGAATTTTTAGAAATTAAAGATATAATTAAATTAAGTAGTAAAGGATATCCTGATTTAAAAATAATTACAACTAAAAAAACTATTTTTGTAGAAGTAAAAGCAACATCAAAACCAGATATTGGATCTCCTAGAGATTTTTATTATACAGCTGGAGCAAATTCTGATAAAAAAATTAATATTGATGCACATCATTTATTAATAGGATTTATAACTAAAGAAGAAGAAAAAAACAAATTTCATATTATTGGATATAAAATTGTAGATGTATCTAAAATTAAAGTATCATTAAAACCAGAATTTAATACAGATAATAAAGGTATTTATAATAAAGAAACAGTTATTTATAAAGAATAATTATTAAAATTATCTTATTTTAATTTTTCTTTAGAAATATTTAAATATGTGTCATCAATTTCAAAACCTATATATTTACAACCTAATTTTTTTGCAATAACACAAGTAGTTCCCGAACCTAAAAAAGGATCAAGTATAACTGTATTTTTATT
>JAQVRT010000037.1 GCA_028700905.1 Candidatus Iainarchaeum sp.
GACCTAAAAATGAAGATGTTAATAGTTCAACATGAATATATGCATATTGTATACCTATTGTTAAATAAGCAAATGGTGTGAAAAAAAGATCTAATGAATTATTAAATATTTCATAAATTGTTTGTTTGAAATAAATTGCACTTGTGAGAGATAAATTTTGTATAAAGTTTGATCCTTCTGTAATTAGGATGTCTCCTCTTGAGGTATAGATAAAAGCAATTATAATTCCAATAATATATGAAATTCCAAAAGTTGAGGCAATTACTCTATAATAGTTATCTATCTTTACCATATTATTAAATATATTTAAGAAAATAGTTTAAAAGACTATGGTTTTTAAGTATTATGTTGGTTTTATAAAAATATAGGTTTTTAATATATTTATTGTTTATTTAAATGAGATAATTAGATATGAAAAGAAAAATTAAAGATTTAAGAAATAAAAAAAATACTGCAGAAAATCATTCTGGAGTTTTAAGAATAAAAAGTGAAAGATTTAAAATTGAAAGAAATTTAGCTTCTCAAAAACCTCTTGCTATGGAATATAAGTCTGAATATAAGCAAGGATGTTTATTTATTAAGAAAATTTTAGATTATAAACAAAAAAATAAATTAATATTTTTTACTGGAAAACAAGCTGGTGAGATTTTAAAAAAATATCCAAAACTAGATTCTCCAGAAGCTATAAAAAGTATATTGATTGCAAGTTCTAATCCTAATTTAAATATTAAAAAAATAAATTCTATAGTTTCTGAAATATATAGTAAAAAGATTTCTGAAAAAGAAAGAAAAGATATTATTTTTACAATGATCAGAAGTATAAAAATAGAAAACTATGAATACCTTTTATAGTTTTTATTTTTTAAAAAAATAAGAAAAAAAAAGAGAAAAAAAAACTATTCTTGTTTAATTTCAGTTTTCTTCATTCTTTTTGGTATTACAAAATAACTTTTAGCTTTACAAACTGAACATTCAGCTGTATAAACAGGTTTTTTATTTTGTTTTTTAACAGGTTTGATTAATTTTGCTTTTCCACCATAACCTGATTTATGTTTAGCTTCATTTTTTCTTGTACCAATAGACATAGCTCTTGCTTTTCTAGGTTTGAATGCTTTTAATTTTTGTTCTGTATGTTTTTTACATTTTTTACAATATCCTTTTACTGTTTTTGGAAGGTTCATAATTATTCACTCTTTTTTTTATAAATTTTAATTTTTAAATAAGTTGTTCACTCTTACTCTTATATAATATATATAAGCAAGCTTTAAAAACAAATTGTTTTTTCAAAAAAAACAACTGTTTACTTGTTGTTTTAAATAATAGGGCAATACTCTTTAATATTCTTAAATTATAACTAAAAATTGATTGCCTAAAATAAAATTATTTTGTAATTTATAAACTTATTTTTTTAAACATAAAAAGAAAATTCTATAAATAATAAAGTTAAACCCTAAAAATACTTCTGATCTTATAAACAGATAATATAATTATTATTTATTTTTAATGCTATATAGTATTAAAAGTATATTAAAAGTATAGTTTTACTACCAAATAATACTATTTTTAAACTTATCTATACTTAAATATCATATGCCTTCTAAGTTAGATGTATTTTTAATTATTGGTATAAATCAAAAATTAACAATTAAAGAAATAATCAAAAAAATATCTTCATCTAGCTATTTATCAATATACAATTATATAAATCAATTAAAAGATGAAAAATTAATAAAGAAAGATAAAAATTATTTTTATATATCAAAAAACACTAAATCTGATGAATTATTCTCATTAGTTTATTTTTGTTTTAAGAATAATATAGATTACAATAAAGTAATTTTAGAAAAAGTATCAAAATATATTTTGACAGGATATGAAAATGATTATTTAGACACTTCTATTTATAATTGTAAGACTATAAAAAAATATAATAAATATTTATCAAATGCAGGGATTATATATATTGAATCCAAAAAACCTTTAAAAGTTATATTAATACCTTCAAATTTTACAAACCTACTTATTAAATATTTCTTAAATATTGTTAAAAATAAAAAATTTAATTATAATATTGAAAATTTAGATTCAAAATTAGAAAAAGAATATTCTATATTTAAAAAAAAACAAAAAAATATAATCTCAGATCAGATTAAATTTGTATATACTAGTTTATCTCTTGAAGGAATAACCTTAACTTTACCTCAAACTGAAAAGTTGTTAAAAGAAGATGTTTCTCCAAATGTTCCTTTATATAAAGACATACAACAAACAACTGATTATAAAAAAGCAATTGATTATTTATTAAAAAATAAACTAAATTTAGAAAATATTCTAGTCTTTCATAGTATAGCTATGAACTCATTAAATTTTGGTTCTGGAGAATTTAGATCTCAAAATGTAAAAATAAAAGGAAATCCTAATTTTAGTATTCCAGATTATAAAGAATTACCTACACTATTAAATAATTTTGAAGATAAATTAATTTCTTTTTTTTCAAAAAAACAAAAAATCCCAGAAATTATTGAAAATGCATCCTACCTTCATAATGAATTTCAAAGGATACATCCTTTTATTGATGGAAATAGTAGGACTTCAAGAGCTATATTTTCAATATATCTTGTGAAAAAAAATCTTCCTTTAATTAATGTTCCTGTAGGATATTTTGATATATATATGAAACAAACAAAAATGTCTAAGGTTAGAAATGATTTGGAATTTTCTAATTTGATGAAATTGATTGTTTTAAAGAATCTTTCTGATAGATAAGTCTAAAATTATATAAATATTTTCTTTTTAAGAAAAGAACTTTAAAATCTCTTCTTTGTATTCTTTTGTTTTTATAAATTTAATATTTTTAGGAATATGTCTCTTATAATTATCCCATTCATACCTAGAATCTAGATAAAAAACAACTCCTCTATCTTTTTCACTTCTAATTACTCTACCTGCACTTTGTATTACTTTCTGAATTGCTGGTTGAATATATGCATATTGCCATCCTTTTTTATAAAGTTTATCATAATATTCAATTCTTGCTTTAGTATATATTTCTAATTTTGAAAGAGGTATTCCAATAATTACAGCTCCTAAAAGTAAATTCCCAGGCAGATCAATTCCTTCTGAGGCTTTTCCACCCATTACTGCAAATAAACAAGATCCTAAAAGTCTAGATCCATCTTTAAAATCATTAATCATTTTTTCAAAATCATCTGTTGTACTTTCTTCTAACTGATATATTTTAGGTTTATTTATTTTAATATATTTCTCAATATCTCTCATCATTTCAAAACTTGGAAAGAAAACAACTGTATTTCCTGGGATGGAGTTAACTATTTGTGAAGTAATATCTCCTATTTTTTTATATTCATCAATATTTCTATTTGTAAATTTTGTTGTAACATTATTAATTAGAATATCTAGTCTATTTTCTTTTAAAAAAGGGGAATCATATTCTTTTAAAACAGAATTATCTTTAATTCCATATATTTCTTCATACATAGAAAGAGGAGTTAATGTTCCTGACATTATAACAGATGAAAAGCAATTTTTAAAAACTTCTTTTGTAATTGTTGAAACATCTAAAGCATTATTTTTAAGAGTTATTACATTTTTTTCAATTTTTATATATTTTACAAAATCTTTTTCTTTTATTAAAAACCAACTTTCAAGAAAAAGAGCAACTGTTACAAGAGAAGATCTAGTTTCATTTTTCTTTTCAATATAGCTAATTCCAGCTTCTTCAATTTCTATTATTTTCTCTTCAATATCTTTTATATATTTTTCAGAAATTATTTCATTTTCTTTTACAAATTCTTCTTTTTCATATAGACTTTTTTTATCTTTAAATTTATTGTGTGCTATTTCTTCAAGTTTTAAAACAAAATCTTTTAAGAAACTTTCAACATTTTTTTCATCAATTTCTTCTGCTTCTTTAATAGCTCTATTAATTATATTAAGATTAATTGTTTTTGAAAGAAGTTTAATTATTCTTTCTTCTAAGTTATGTGCTTCATCAACAATAACTATACAATCTTTAATATCCACATTTATTTCTGCAAGGAAAGTTGAAGATATTTTCTTTGAAAATAAATGATTATAATCTGCAATTATTATTTGACAAGTTCTTGCAAATATTTTTGAAAACTCATAAGGACAAAGAGGTGCTGGTTTTCCATGTAAATTTTTAAAATCATAAGAAATGTTTCTTGAGTTTTCTGCAGAAAGAATTGTAAGACTTCTATTTTCTCTTTCAATTAATTGTTCTGTAATTTCTCTTTCTGTTTTATTTGCAGGTCTTACATTATTATAAAAAGGACATTGTTTATTCATACATGCATTTTTACAAACTTCATAAAATCCTGCCTTTACTTGTGAAATTCCAGGTTCAATACAAAGGTTTCTTTTTCCTACAAAATCAATTGCTTTAACTCCTAAGTTATACTTAAAATTTATTTCTCTAATAACTTCTAAAGCAATTTTATGTTGAGAGGTTTTTGGTGTTAAAAAAAGTATTTTTTTATCATGTTCAATTGCATAACTAATGGCTGCTGAAAGAGAGGCATCTGTTTTCCCTGTTCCTGTTGGTGCATGTAGAATAATGTTTTTTCTATTTTCAAAAGCTTCAAGTATGTCTATGATGATTTGTTTTTGTCCTTCTCTAAAGGATGAATGTCTGAAGTATATTTTTTTAAGTGGCATGTTTTTTCTTTGTTTTTAATTTTTCCTTTATTAATTAAAAGAAGATATAATATATTGTTTCTAAAGTAATATATATGTTTTGTAGGTTCTTGGCTTTTATAAAATAGTTTATAAAGCTTTCTTACTGTATTATATTTAAATAATTTTATTTTAAGTTAGGTTTGTATATACTATGAATAAGATAAGAAAAATAATTAATTTTTATACAGAAGGACTTTCTTTAAAAGATAAATCTATATTTATTAATAGACTTAAAAAATTTAAATCTGAAGTTCCTGGATTTTATAAAGATTTTATAAATTTAGATCATTCTCGTGTTTTATCTGATATCCAAAGAATTTATGGTGTTGATGCTTCTTCTGCCAAGAAAGCTATTTTTTCATATCCCCAATTTGCTGGTAAAGATCATTCTCGTGTTTTATCTGATATTCAAAGAATTTATGGTGTTGATGCTTCTTCTGCCAAGAAAGCTATTTTTTCATCTTCTTCATTTTCTGGTTTAGATCATTCTCGTGTTTTATCTGATATTCAAAGAATTTATGGTGTTGATGCTTCTTCTGCCAAGAAAGCTATTTTATCATATCCTTCATTTGCTGGTTTAGATCATTCAAATATAATGAAGACAAATTTGAGATTAGGAAAATTATTTGGTCTTACTGAAGAATTTATTAAACAAAAATCTTTTGAAAATCGATCTTTAAATATTCAAAATCCTTATAAAAAAACAGCTTTTATTGATGTTTTAAAAAAAGTTGGTTTTGATAGTAAAATTTTTACAAATCTTGAAAATAAAATAAATGAACGTTATTTTAAACAAAATAAAAGATATCCTACAGCTAAAGAAATGCTTGAACTTAAATCTGAAAGTATATTTTCTTGGTTGAATAGTAAATCTACAGAAAAAAAGTATTCTCCTTTTATTGAATTTAATGAAATGCCAAAAGATATGCAGAAAAAAATACAAAAAGTAAAAGAAAGAGTTAATGAAATATCTAAACAAACAAGATATACACTTCCAGGAATAAGAGAAGGCACTGTTAAAAAATATTATAAAGGACCTACAAGTACAAAACTTGAAGAGTATTTAAAAAAAGGAAAGTTTTTTGCTCCTAAACATTTGTCTGGTAAAAAGAAATAAAAAAGAAATTTTATGCCAACTTTAAAAAATAAAAATAAACCTTTAAAAGGAACTTTAACACAAGGAAGATATAGAGAAAAGTTACCTTTAAAAAAACCAGTTAATTTTAAAAAAATGAAATCTCCTGGTGAGTTGTTTAAAGGTAAATTTTCCAAATCTGTTGTAAAGTATATTTATCAACTTTATCTTGGAAAATTAAATTTAACTTCAAGATCAGGTATAAAAAAATATCCTTTTGCAACTAAACAAGAATTAACTAAATCTTTTGTTTCTCTTAAAAATAAACTTAAAGAAAAAAATATAGATATTTTTAATAATTCTGGTCAGAAATTACATTTTATTCTTCCTCTTTCAGGTATGAGTCCTGTAGGGTATTTTTATAAAGGAATTATTGAACAATTAATGCCTAAGGCAAGAATTACTTTTTTAAAAACTATTGAAAATCGCAGAAATGTTCCTGGCTATGATTTAGTAAATCTTAAAAGGTCAATTAATAAATATGATGAATTATTTTGTGTGATTGATTATTTTGAAAAAGGTAGTACCTTAAGATTAATTGAAAATAATTTAAAAGAAATTAACCCTAAGTTTGATTTAATTGGAGTTAATTCTCCAGAATCAAGGATAGATCTTGAATCTTATAATATTATTAATAATAATAAAAATTTATTAGATATAATAGATTCTGAATACAATAAAAGTAATAAATTTATAAGTAAAAGTGCTTTTAGAGAGAAGATGTCACCTCAAAAACCTTTAACAAGATCTTTTTATAAAGATATTGCTCAAATAAATACAAATAGATTAATAATTCCAAACTATCAAGCTTATAAAATAGAAGCTTTAGAAAAAGGATTTTTTAATGAAAAAGTTTTTAATGCTTTAAAAGAAATGGATAAAGCTCAAAAATACACCTATTATTATCTAGGACAAAAATTTATTAGTAATGTTTTTAAAAAATAAAAAAATATTTTTATTATGGACTTTAAAAAAATAAAAAACATAGCAATTTATTATTTCTCAGGAACTGGAAATACTTTATTTATTTCTGAGACTTATAATAAATATTTTTTACTTAAAAGTAAATCAGTAGATTTAAGACCTATTGAAAAGATAGAAATTGTTTCAAGTCAAGGTAAATATGATATGCTTGTGATTGCTTTTCCTGTTCATGCTTTTAAGGCCCCTAAGTTAGTTGAAAAGTTTGTAAATAATCTTCCATCTTCAA
>JAQVRT010000038.1 GCA_028700905.1 Candidatus Iainarchaeum sp.
GATACTAAAACCATTCCTTTCTGTCTTTTACTAGGCATAGTTATTCCTCCACTGTATGAATCTTACTAGTTTGAAAGTACTTGTTTTTATTAAATTGTAAAGAAAAATATTGCTGTATGATAGTTATTTTTACAATTTAATTTGGTTTTCTAAAAAAAGTCTTTTTTAGGAATTAAAGAGTAAATCAAATGTAATTTAAAAAGAATGTTTTTGTATTTCAAACCATATTCTAATAATGGTTTACAAATCAAAAAATAATTATGTAAAGATAAATTATTGAAAATTAAGTAGTTATTTTTATAATTAAAAATTAAGATAAATTAATTAATATTTTATTAAAAAAAAGAAAAAAAAAGAAAATCTATTTTTTAGATTTTTCTTTGTTTGCAACTAATATCTTTGTCTTAATTAGAGTATCTGGATTTAAACTCATAGAATCAATACCAATAGATACTAAAAACTCAGCAAAGTCAGGATAATCAGATGGTGCTTGTCCACAGATACCTATATACTTCTTTTTCTTTTTTGCAATCTTTACAACATTTGTTATAAGTTCCTTTACTGCAGGATTTCTTTCATCATAAATACTTGCAACAATTTCTGAATTTCTATCAAGACCTAAAGTTAATTGTGTTAAATCATTTGAACCTATTGAAAATCCATCAAAGATATTTAAAAATTCTTCAGCTAAAATAACATTTGAAGGAATCTCACACATACCAATAACTTTAAGACCATTTTTACCTTGTTCTAAACCATTTTTCTTAAGTTCTGCAATTACTTTTTTAGCTTCATCAAGTGTTCTACAAAAAGGTATCATTACTTCTAAATTTGTAAGACCCATATCTTCTCTAACTTTTTTAATTGCCTTACACTCTAAAGCAAAACCCTCTCTGTAGTTTCCTTGATAGTATCTTGAAGCACCTCTCCATCCAAGCATTGGATTTGATTCAATTGGTTCATATTCTTTTCCACCAATTAAATTTGCATACTCATCTGTCTTAAAATCAGAAGTTCTTAAGATAACTTTTTTAGGATAAAAAGCGGCAGCTATTCTTGCAATACCTTGAGATAGTTTATCTACAAAATAATCTACTTTATTACTATACCCTATTGTTAATTTATCTATTTCTTCTTTTACTTTTTTATCTTTTATTTTATTATAGTTAATTAAAGCTAAAGGATGTATTTTTATCCAAGAATTAATAATAAACTCTTCTCTTGCAAGACCTACACCATCTGAAGGTAAGAAAGATTGCTCTAAGGCTTGTTCTGGATTTCCAACATTTAACATTATTTTTGTTTTTGTTGAAGGTATTTTTTTAATATCTTGAATTTCTTTTTTAAACTTTAAAGTTCCTTCATACACAAAACCATAATCTCCTGATGAACAATCAATTGTTATTGGAGACTTATCTTTTATTTTTAAAGTAGCATCAATTGTTCCTACAATACAAGGAATTCCAAGTTCTCTTGCAATAATTGCAGCATGACAATTATTAACTGCTATTGGTGTGTAGTCGCTTGTAAATACAAAGTAAGTATGATTATCTTTTACTGTTATATTGTATACTTCTTTTAAACCTAATTTTGCATTTAATTTAATTCTTTTTTGTCTTAGTTGAGAATCTATTAATTTTTGAATATTTTTCTTAAGAGATACATCTTTAATTTTTGATAAGATTGATTTAAGATATTCTACATCAACTAATAAATCTTTATTTTTTCTATTATTAATCTCTGAATTGAATTTTTCTGAAAATAATTGCTTTGTATTAAAAAACCTATAACCTGTTTTTCTTAAATCTTTACAATTTACTCTTTTTGTATATTTGTTTAAAACATCTAATTTTTCAATAACTTGTATATTTTTAATAGATCTATTTTTTGTAACCTGAACAGAAATTCCAAGTCTTAAGAAAGCAATAATTACCGCTTGATAAAGATCTTCTTTTGAGATATATATGCTAATTCTACCTTTTGAATAAGTTCCATCTCCATCTATCACACCTGCTAAAAAATTATAAACATATTCTTTGTCTGAAGAAAGAATTGTTGAGATTAAAGACTCTCTTTCTTTTAATATTTTTTTAGCAATATCTTTTATATAGCATCTATATACATTTGCTTTTCCAACTACTTTCTTTCCTCTAATCATCCCAGAAGATTCTTTTTTTTCACTTTCTTTTAAGTCATAATTATAGACTTTTTTAAAAGATTCTTTAAAATAATCAATAAAAACTTTTTTTTCTTTAGTTGGTTTTTGTATAAAAAATATACAACCATGTCTATTATCTAAATGAACATGTCCATCTGTAAAAAGCGCACCTAAAACATATCCTTCTTTTGGATTCTTTTTAATTTTACTTAATTGAGGAATAGTTTCAGTAACTAAAACAGACTCATTATTTTTTAACATATCTTGTATTTCAGTATCAACTAATTCACTGTTTCTAATATTTATCATTTTATGATCAGGAGTAACTTTTAAAATATTAGACGTAGCTCTATTTGTTTGAGTACAAGAGACAGATATTAATTGGTCTTTCTTTTTCATTACATCTGTAATAGTTTTCCATTCTATTTTTAATGTTTTTTTATTAAGAGAAGGAGTTTTTAAATTTTTAAATCTATTTTCATAAATTTCTTTAAAAGTTAATAAACCTTTATCTGTTAAAATTTTTGTATCTCCTGAAAAACAAGTTTTACCACCTTTATTTGTAACAATACCTGAAGCTATTTTCATAATAGGTACCCAATCAGGATCTGTCATTTCTGTAATTAAGATATCTCCTTTTTTAAATTTATTAATATCTTTTACATCTTTAATAATTGAAGCATTTCCTGTTGCTATTTTTTGACCAATTGAAATACCTGTAACTATTGCTTCTTTCTCTTCTAAAATAGAATAGGTTTCAATTTGACTTAAATTTTTATTTGATTGAACTGTTTCAGGTCTTGCTTGAACAATATATACTTTTTTTGTAACACCATCAATTGCCCATTCCATATCCATTGGTTTATAGTGTCCTGCTTTTTGAGAATAATAATCTTCAATAATACAAGCCCATTTTGCTAAAGTAATAACATCTTTATCAGTTATACAAAATTGATTTCTATGATTAATATCAACATTTATGTTTTTAACAGGTTTATTACCTTGAGTATCATAAACCATTTTTATTGCTTTTTCACCAAGTCTTTTTGAAATTATAGCATTCTTTCCTTGTTTTAATGTAGGTTTAAAAACCATAAATTCATCAGGATTAACAGCACCTTGAACAACATTTTCTCCAAGACCATAAGCACCATTAATAACTACAGCATCTCTAAAACCAGTTTCTGTATCTATTGAAAACATAACACCTGAAGATGCTAAATCACTTCTTACCATTTTTTGAACAGTTATTGAAAGAGCAACTTTTGTGTGATCAAACTTCTTTTCTACTCTGTAAGCTATTGCTCTATTTGTGAAAAGTGAAGCAAAACATTTTCTGCAGGCATCTAAAAGCTCTTCAGGGCCTCTAATGTTTAAATAGGTTTCTTGTTGTCCAGCAAATGAAGCATCAGGCAAATCTTCTGCAGTTGCAGAAGATCTTACAGCAACATCAAGTTCTTTTGTTTTTTCTTGCTTTGATAAAGAATAATAAGCATCAATAATTTGTTTTTCAAGATCTTGAGGGATTTCTGCAGTTCTAATCATTTTTCTTATTTTAGAACCTTTTTCTGAAAGTTGTTGTAAATTATTTACATCTAAATCTTTTAAAGTAGATTTTATCTCTTGTGAAATTTTATCTTTTTCAAGTAAATATCTATAAGCATCAGCAGTTATTGCAAAACCATTAGGAATTGAGACTCCTTTTTTAGTTAAATTTCTATACATTTCACCTAAAGATGCATTTTTTCCACCAACAATAGGAACATCTTCAATTGAAATTTCTTTAAACCATAAAATATATTTGTCTTTATTCATATTTTTTCACACCTACATTTATTTTTAATAATAATATATACCTTCTATTTTAAAAGGTTTATCTTCCACCGGCACCGCCGCCACCACCACCTCCACCAAAACCTCCTCCTGAACCTGAAGAAGAAGTTGATGAAAGAGTATTTAAATTTGAAAAACTATTTGAAACAATAAATGAAGAATAGACACCAAGTCTTGAATTATTATTAAAACTTTCTAAATTTAAAGATTTAATGTTTTTTAAAACTGTTCTTGCAATACCAAAAGAAGTTGCATAAACTAAATATTCTTCCCAAAGAATAACATGCTTTGGAGGATGGTTTTTAATATCTGAAAAATCAGTAATATATTTTTTAAAACCATTCCATTTAAGATTAATTATTCTTCCTTCTTTTGTAAATCTACCAAATATTCTTGAATTAATTAAAAATAAAGTAGCAACAAATACTAACATAAGAAAAATAAATAAAAGTGGCATTCTATTTATAATTATCATAGTATATATAAAAATACCAATTAAATAAAATCCTGAAAAAATACTTGCTAATTTTTTTCCTTTCCTATTATAAATTTCTTTATTCTTATAGAATTTAGTATCATAATCCTTTTCAATTTCTGTTGCCATTTTTCTAAAATCATTTAACATTTGAGTAGATCTTTTATAATTATCTATAATATTTCCATTTAAAACATTATGACCTTTCAAACTCTTAGAAATATCTAAAACATTAAATTTTTCATTTTTAAAATATTTTAAAATAAATTGATCAATCTTTGAAACATATTCTGGAAGAACAATTTCTTTTTCTGTTCTTGTTAAAAAATAACTTTCATCTTCCTTATCAAGTAAATATTTTTCTTTCCAAACAAGATACATTATCCCTGATGAAAACCAATTTTGAGAGAATTTTTCATTTACAAAATAATTTGCAAATAAAGGATCTTTATTATCAGGAAGTTCTCTATAATATTCTTCAAAGAAACTAACCTCTTCTCTGGAAAATTCTTTTGAATGTTTTTTCCAAATTAAGAAAAATACAATGAAAGGTATTAATAAATATAAAAAAATAATAATTATTTGATTAAATGTAGATAAAGGAGTTGTTGATTTTATATATTCATCATACTCATTTTCCCAATCTTTTTCTAAATTTTTAACATTATTAGAGGTTGTTGAATCTAGTTTTATTTTATCAGATTTTACAAGATAATTACTAGGCATTAAAAGATTAATCTCAACTGGTTCTTTTGGCAAAACTTTCTTTGAAAATAACAATTGATTATTAACTACATTTAAGTTATAATCTTTTGAATGAAGAAAATATTCTGTATTATCAAAACTATTAGGAATTGTTAAAGAAATATTTAAATTTGTAGAATAATCAGTTTCTTTTCCATAAAGTTGATAATAAAACTGAAATATACCATCTTGTAATTGATTTATAACATTTACAATATCATAAGAAAAACTTACATTAATAGTTTCATCACAATAATTACTTTTTAAAACAAGTTCTTGATCTCCTGAAGGAGTATCTTTTTGATCATGTCTAAAAAAACATTCTTTTCCATCACAAGAACCACTTGCATTTAGTATTTGTAGAGAGGTTGGTCTTTGAAGATAAAGCTCTGTATAACACCCCTCTAAAGTATAAGTTAATTTTTCTGAAACATTTACTTGTCCATCTGTATTAATCACATAATCTATAGAATAATTATCTATGGATAAAGACCTTGCAAATGTAAAAGAAGGTAGTAAAAGAACTACTATTAAAAGTATTAATAATATTTTCCTCATAATATAATCACTTAATTATTTTTATTAAAATTTATTTGGATATAATTTCTTTTTTAAAAAGATTATATCTTCTATAATCTTTTGTTTTATTTGACTTATAGTTAATAGCATTTACAGGACAAAGATTATAACACCTTGTACACATAATACATTTGTCCGAAAACTTAACTTCTCTTTTTTGTTTTTTAACTGTTATGTTTTGAGTAGGGCAATTTTTAGAACAAATCTCACAAAAAATACATTTATTATAATCAACAACCCATTTATTCTTCTTTAAAGAATTTTTTAAAAAATAAAAAACAATATTTGAAAATAATCTTTTAAAAATATTAGACTTAATAATCTCTTCTTTACCTGAATAAAGATTTGTAAAATCTTTGAAAGCTTTATCTTTTGCAAAAGCAATTTTATTCATAATTTCTTTTTCAGAAACTAAATCTTTTGAAAACATGAAAGAAACATTATCAGGCATTGAATAATAAAAATTAGATGCAACATGATAGCCTTTCTTTAAAAGAATTTTATTTAAAACACTAAAAGATGCTCCTGGCATACCACCACAACTTGCAAGTAATAATACTGGTTTTTTAGTTGTTGAAGATGGAAGATTATTTACAAACTTTTCAACTAACTTAGGGGCCTTAAAAGCATGAACAGGAAAAGCAATCACAAGCATATCATATTTACCTTGACTTGAAACAATTTCTATCTTTTCAATAGG
>JAQVRT010000039.1 GCA_028700905.1 Candidatus Iainarchaeum sp.
ATTTTCTTCTAAAACCTTTATTTTAAAGGCATCAAGAGAAATAGTTTGACAAGCTTCTGGCGGGAGTCGAACCCGCGACCTCAACCTTACCAAGGTTGCGCTCTACCACTGAGCCACAGAAGCAAAAAAATAGTTATAATAAAAATTATTTTTACAAATATAATTAAGCACAAATACATTTAAAAAAAGAACTTATAAAAGAAAAAAAGATTAAATAAATAATCTTAATTAACTTTTATAACCTATTTAAAAAAACTAATTTATAGAGTTGTATCTATTCATTTTCTTTTGACCTAAAGAATTAGGGTTTTCATTTAAAGAACCTTTATTTGTTCCTCTATTTTGATTACCTTGACCTAAACCTAAAGAAGCTCTAAACTCTTGTAAAGATCCAGGATTACCATTTATTGCATCTAAATAAGCCTTACTATAATCCTCAAAGTTTTCTTCTGTTATATATGTGGTTATCTTTGAATTGTTATCCCTTAAAGAAACAATATTATTCCAAGCTTGATAATCTCCAGCTTCAATTGCAGATTGCATATTTGCGTGTACTACAGGATCGTAATTTGGACCTAGCTTTGTTAAATCTCCTCTGTATGCACTTACAGTTCCTAAAACTAAAAGAAAACTAAACAATGTAAGTATAGAGGCAATTATTTTTGTTTTATTATTCATATTTTTTTTCCACCTTTTTTTTATTTATTTAACCTTAAGAGATTTCTTTTAAAAAATAATTTAAAAAAACTTCTTAAAGTACTAGATAATTATAAGTGTAACGATATATACTCTTTTATGAAACTATGGTTTGATTAAGTGAAACTGTATATAAACAATAAAGAATAAAAACAGAAAAGGATAATATATAACTATGAACAAAAAAATAATTATTTTTGCAGTATTAATATCATTTATACTTTTAATAGCATCTACTCTTTTATTTTTATCTGCACAACAAAAAATAAATAGAAGTGAGAGAAGTATAGATATTACAACAATAGATCTTTATACAATAGATGAACTTAAAGAACAGATGTTAAATAAACCTGAAAAACCAAATCTTTTATTTTATCTAATACCTATTAGTGCATTCTTTGGAATATTTGTAGGATTACTTATCTACTATCTTTTATCTGAAGAAATTAATCAAAAAGAAAAAAATATTAATGTTAAAAGTAAAACAATACTTAATCTTTTAACTAAAGATGAAAAAAAGATTATTGAAAAGATATTAGATAATGATGGAAAAGTAAGGCAATATGAACTTACATATATTGATGGGTTATCAAAGATTAAAGTTCATAGACTAATTTTAAAACTTGAAGAAAATGGGATTATTAAAAAAGAAAAGATAGGAAAAGTAAATAACTTAATCTTAGATAAAGATATTTATTATTTACTTAAAGAATAAAAGAGGTTAAAAAAAATTATTTAACCTCTATTAACTTGTTTAAAGAAGAAGAGATTTCTTTTTTAGGAAGTTTAAGATGTAAAATACCATCTTTATATTCTGCATCTATATTATCTTTATCTATGTTTTTTGGAAGAGAGAAAGATCTATAAAAACCAGAATAGCTTTTTGAATAACTATAGTAACCTTTTTCTTTATCTTCTTTTTTTTCTTCATTTTTATGTTCAACTTTTATCTCTAAGTTATTATCATTTACATTTATTTTAATATCTTCTTTTTTTGAACCAGGAATTTCTAAAGAAAGATTATATTTATCATTATCTTCTTTAACATCACAAACTGGTTCTCTATAGTTTTCTAAAGAAGTTAAAGAATTTTTATCTTTTTTAGAACCTGAAAGAAGATATGGTTTTTGAGAATAAACAAAGTCATCAAACAAAGAATCCATCTCTCTTTGAATTCTTCTCATTTCATCCCAGATAGTATAGTTTTTCATAGTTACACCACCTTTTTTGTTTTTTAAAAAATAGTTTTTTTTAATAAATATATAGTGTAACAAAAAAAATAAAAATATTTTCTAGAAAAGTTTTTAAATTTTTCTAAAAAATATAAAAAAATTAAGAAAGAAGTTCTTTCTTTAAATCATTATATTTAAATTTCTCTTTTAAAAGATCAAGCCTGTAAAAATCTACAAACTTGTTTTTATGGAAATAATCTTTTTTAAAATAACCAACTTCCTTAAAACCTAACTTTTCTAAGTGTTTTTTACTTCTTAAATTATGAGATAAAACATATGAATAAATCTTATTTAATTTTAAAACATTAAAAGCATATTTATAAATTTCAAGTTTAGCTTCATAAATATATTTCTTACCCCAATATTTTTTTGAAAGACAAGATCCACTCTCACATTTTTTATTTTTAAAATCAATATGGTTTAAAGAAGCACCACCAATAACTCGATTTTCTTCTTTTGAAAAAATTGCAAACTCAATTCCAGGATCTTTTTTTCTATTAATTTTAGATTTATTTTTTTTAATAAAATCATTTGCATGTTTTAAAGTATAAGGATAAGGAAGATTAGGTATATTTTTAGAATATACTTTATCCTTATAATTTTCAAAAATATCAGAAGCATCAGATGGCTTTAATAATCTTATTATTAAACGATCTGTTTCAAAATAAATTTTACTTTTATCTATCTGCATAAACACAAAACCTCTTGTCCAAAAAACAAAGAAAAAAAAAGATTTTCTTAAAAAAATTAATTTAAGAAAACCCCTTCTTTAAGTTATCAACATGCTTTTTCTTTGTAAAAAACTCAATAGCTTCTGCAAGCTCAAGTCTATCTTTTGAATATTCTTCAATAGAAATTCCTTTCTGGTATGCTTCACATGCTTGAACTAAAGCCTTAGCGCCTGCTTGTGTACCTTTTGGATGAGCATGACAACCAGCACCCATAGTTGTTATAAAATCAACTCCACCCATTAAATCAATAAATGGTTTAAGAAGAGTTGGATTTAGACCACCAGAGATTATTGGAGTACATTTTTTAAGACCTCTCCAACTATCATCTTCTAAGATAACATGATGAGCTTCATCCTCTTGTGCAAGCTTTACAACATCTAAATCTTTTTCAGGAACAGTTGACCATGATTGATGGAAAATATGTCCTTCTGAGACTAATTTTAAAATACCAGTTGCAGCTGTAATATCTTCTGTTGGAGTACCTGCCATTTTTCCAACCCCTGCAGTTCCTGTATGAATACCAGAAGCTCCTGCAAGTCTTGCAAACTTAGATAATACTAAAACAGAAAAACCAATTGGGTTTTCAGGTCTTGTATATGCTCCATGTCCTGCTCTATGGAAATGAAGGAAAACATCAGGATATTTACGTCTTAAAGTTTGAACTGCCATCCAACCTGCAGTAGTTCCATCTATTAAAAATGCATAAGATCCTTTTTCAAAACCTGCATTAACAATCATTTCACATCTTTCAATCATTGTATCATAATCTGCAGCTGAAACATTGAAAGAATGAACTTTTTTATGACCAGTTTCTTTTACAGCTTTATCCATTGCTTCTTTAACATGTTTTACCATTTTATCATATGGACAGAAATCTTGGTTTGCTTGAGGTTCATCATTTTTAACAAAATCTCCTCCACCAACCCAGAAATCATAGCATGCTTCTGCATATTCTGCTGAAGTTAAACCCATTTTTGGTTTTATAATTGTTCCTAAAATTGGCCTATCATAAACATCTAAATATTTTCTCATATCATCTAAAGTATAGGAAGGTCCATCGTATTGTTCAAGCATAGCTGGTGGAAACCATACATCTAGAAGTTTAATTGCAGAAACTTCTTTCATACCTAAAACATTTCCTACAATGTATGTTAAGATATTTTGAACATTTCCTCCTCTATCAAAAAGTCTCCAAGGATATGCTACCCATACTAAACTTTTTTCTAAATCTAATTTATAAACTAAAGCATTCATCTCTCTTGCAAAAGGAGTTTCTGTATTTACTAAAAAATTTGTACCAGTTGAAGATTCTGCGGCTATTTCACAAGCTGCTTGTAAAATATTTAAATCTCCTCCAGGTCTTAAATGGAAAGCACATAACATATATTCTCCATTTTTAACATTTGGAATTTCAAAATTAATATATGCTTTTTGATGTGGGTTTAGGGTGTTAAAAAGATCTTCATGCATTATATATCACCTTTATATTTTAAAAATATAGTAAATCATATGATTTAAAAATAGATTGTTTTTTTAAAGGAACACATGAATGGCAAAACATATAAAAATATTTTTAAAAAAAAATAGAAAAAATAATTTTTAAAACAAATTAAAAGAATAAAGAGGGTCCAAACCGGGATTCGAACCCGAGTCATGGGATCCACAGACCCATATGCTAACCACTACACTATTTGGACCACAATATTTTGTATTGTATATATAATATAGATTAAATATGTTTATAAAGATTTCATATATAATATATTAGTAAAATATATTTAAAAATAAAGAATAATTATGAAAAGACTAAATCAGAGAGGAGCTTCTGAAATTTTAAGTTATATCTTAGTTATATTTATTATTGTTGCTGTTGTAGGACTTATTTATCAAGGAGTTGTTCCTGCAATTGAAAGAAATAATTCACAACAAAAATTTGAAGAATCTAGAATGTATATTGAAGAAATTCAAGGAAAAATACAAGAAGTTTTAGAAAGTTCAAATGGATCTGTTGTCTCTTTTGTAATAGACCTTGATGATTTAAGTTTTGAAGCAGATTCTAATTTAGAAAAAATAGAAATATTTCATAATATTTCTGGAAATTATTATAAAGAAGGACAATTAATTAGAGAAGGAGAAGTTTATACTTTTAGAGAATTTGAAAAATTAATTGTTGGTTTAGATATCAATGGAATAGATATAGAACAAGGAATATATCTTAATAATACAAAAACAATAGTTTATATTAAAAAAATAAGTAGAAATAAAATAAGTTTTTTAAGAGAAATTGATTCTTCTGAAAACTTACCACTTGCAGAAAAAGAAAGACCTATAATTGAGTAAATATGTTTTTAAGAAAAGAAAAAGGAGCAGCAAATTTATTTTCATACTTTCTATATATATTTGTAAGTATAGCCATTCTTTCAAGCATACTTTATATGGTGCAAGATACTATTGAAAAAAATCAAGAAAAATATAATTTTGATCAAATGATTGAGAACATAGACCTAATTTCAAATACTTTTCAAGAAGTTTCAAAATCTAGATTTTCAGCAAAAGAAATTACAATATACAATCCAGAAGTCTTAGAGATTGATTGTAACCAAAATGAAATCAGAGGAGAAATAATCTTTAACTCAGAGATTAGAGATGATCAATTAGTTACAATAAAAGATATTGAAGTTAGTAAAGAATCAAATAGAGCATATTTTAAGAAAACAATAAACAATAATTCTCAAATAAACATAGATTGTAATTTAGTAAATTTAAATCAAGGACAAACAAATTATGTTTTTAGTTACCAAGATTATAATCTTGATGAAAATAAAATAATTATAGAAATAGAATTATTAGATTTTAATAAAAGTGAAGAATAATGAATCAAAAAGGAGTAACATCTTTATTTTCAGGAATAGCAATTCTTTTTGTAAGTATTATATTTTTAGGTATATTTATTTATTTTGCAATGAATTATTTTGGAACTTTAGAAGATTCACAAAGAATGAAAAACAACAGAGATAACTTAGCCTACATTAATGATATTTTAACAGATCTAAAAGATTCAGAAGTTGGAAGCTATAAAGAAGTTTATTTAGATTTAAGTGATCCAATTACAGTTGATAATAACTCAAGTAATCTTTATTTAAGACAAGAAATTAAAAATAAAAGAAGTATTGAAAATCTAAAAACACAAAGCCAAATAGGATCACTTATAATTAATAGACAAGAAACAAGTCTACTTTATAATATTGATTATAACAATAACATTCTTTTTTATAATTATATAGATATTATGCCTGGACTTGAAGAATTAAGATTTAGTGTTGTGGATAAAAATAATAATATTCCTATAATTGAGATACAAAGAATTGGAGATGAAATCTTAATTGAAGAAGTTGTAAATCAAAGTATTGTACTCTCAAACAATAATATTAATCAAGATTTAGTATTAACTAGTTATTTTATTGCATCAGATGCTGTTGATACAGAATATTTAAATAAAACTATATTTTTTGAAGAACCAATAACTATTGAAAAAAAAGAAACTAAAGAAATAGAAGTTGTATGTGCTCCTGAAGAAAATTATATATTAAAATTAAATACAGATAAAGGGAGAGAAATTGTAAAACCTATTAAAACAAATAA
>JAQVRT010000005.1:0-22157 GCA_028700905.1 Candidatus Iainarchaeum sp.
AGAATTTTAAAATCTCCTGAATATCCGTAATTTCCTATTTCTATATTTTGTTTATTATTATAAAGTTTAATAAAGTAATTATAGTTATCAATTACATCTAAATTAACATCATCAATTTTTTCTTTAGTAATTATTTTTTCTAAGCTTTTTAAATATTTACTTTTTTCTTGTTCTGTTGTATCTGTAATTTTTATTTTTAAATAGGTTTTATTTGTACAATTAATATTAAATCCATTATCTATAATATTTACTGTACATTCTTTAAGATTTCTATCATTATCTAAAAATTCTATAATTACATATTTATTTTCGATTTTATTTTCAAGTATTATTTTATTAATATTTGTAAAATTTGAATCAGTTATTAATAAACTTTCAGTAGTTGATGCAAGACTTAAAATATTATTATCTAATCTAATTTCATAATTTAAAAGTTGATCTCCTCCAGTGTTATCTATATCTATTTTAAATAATCCACTTCCTTGATTTGTAATTGTTGTGCTTGGATGAGTTAAACTATCATATACTTTTAAAAAATCATTTTCTGGTTGATATCCGTTAACTTTTTTTAAATAAATTGTTTTTTGAGAATTTTCAAGAATATCCATTTTAATCCAAGTATAATAATCTGTTAGATATTCAATTTCATAATCATAATTATTTATTTCAAGACCTTGTGAAATTTCAAAATTAACATCTTCATTTTCAATAATTGCTATTAATTGATTTGTGTTTGGGAAAATAACTAGTTTCTGTTTTGATAAGCTATCTTTTATTATTCCTGGATTGTTATTTTCAATTAAGCTATAATCTAAATTATTTTCAAAACTTAATATTAGGTTTCCAAGAAGGTTTCTATTTTCAAAAATATTTAAATCAATTTGATTTCCAGTAATATCTAAATCAAAATAATTTGTATTAATTATATTTGAATTAATTTCAAGATAATTATTTTTATATATTTCAAAACTATCTATAAATTGTTCATTAATATTTTTAAGAATTATTTGTCCATTATTAATTGAACTTTGTGTGTTGTTTTCAACTATATAATCCTCAATAACACAACTAACTTCTCCATTATAGTTTGTGTTAACTTTTAATGTAATAAAATATTGCTCTTCATCAAAATTTACATCTACAAAATCTATTAAATAATTTCCAGAGTTATTTTGATCATATAATCTAAGTTGATTTTGATCTATTGAACAAAGTGAATAATTATTAATATCTTGATAATTAAAATAAACATTCATATCTTGTGGTTCTATTATGTATTCAAAATAAACATTTGAGAATTCATCTATACTTTTTAATGTAGTTTCTTGATAGGCATATGCTTCTCCATTAAAGCTTATTATTTGTCCTTGATCTAATTGAAAATTAACTAAACTATTTTCATCAATTATTTTTTCTTTAAAAATAATAGTTTTTGGCTTTTCAAAAGAATTATTTTCATCATAATAATAAAATGTTGATTTTTTAATTGAATCTAAAAATAAAATATTTTCATCAATTATAAAATTAGAAGTTGCTCTTCCTTTATCAATATTTTCTAAAAAAAATATATCTTGATAATTGTTATCTGAATATACTGTATATTTTTCAATATTTTCAGTTAATTGAGAATAAACAATTTTAGAGGTGTATAAATCTTCTTGTTTTAAGTTGTCTGGAAGAAATCTTGGTATTGCTGTAATTATTGCAAGTATTACAAATATAAAAATTACAAATGATACAATCCAATCTATGTGCTCCATATTATATTAACTCTTTAAATTTATGATGTTTTTTCTTCAATGTTTATTATGATGTTTTTTGATATGTTTATTGTTTCATCAATTCTAAAAGGATGTTTGTATTCTACATTTATTCCACAAATTCTGCTATTATTTATTGTATCTCCAATTAATGAAGGATCTTTTGCAAATATCGTTATTGGAATTTCAGGTTTTGTGTTTTTAATAACTCTTTTATCTGGGAGTGAATTTTCTGAAATATAAATATAATTGTTACAATCTTTTTTGTCAGGATCTAAATTAAGAATAGATATATTTACAATTTCTATATCTATTGTACTTTTATTATCTAAAGTTAAAGTTATATATTTTTTATCAGTAGTTGTGTTATTTGAATCATAATTAATTTCTGTTTCACTTGTACTTAATTTAGTGTCAAAATCAATACTTGGTTCTTCAATTGTGATTTTAATTGGAATTATTTTATTTTCATCAAATGCAGAACTTGAAAAAATTAAATTTCCATTTAATGTATCACTTTTTGCATATTGTGGTATTGAAACTGAAAGACTTAAAGTTGTATTTTTTTTAGCAGGAATTAAAATATTTCCATTATCATAATTAAACCATTCTTTTACATTTTCATTTTCTTCACTATTAATTTCAAGTGCTATTTTTAAATCTGAAATTGGACTGCTATTTTTAGAATTTCCAATGTTTATTGTAAAATTACTATTATTTCCACTTTCAATTGTTTTTTCAATATCTGCTTTTATTGTAACATCTGGAATTTCTGTTATTTCAAAACTAGTTTTTTTAGAATCTGATTTATATTTAATTCTTACCTTAATATCATTTTCTTTATTTCCAGTATCATCTACAATATACCTTAAATTAATATTCATTCTTTGTTTTGGAGGAATAACTATGTCTTCAACAGATATTACTTCTTGATAGTTATCTACATATTCATAAGCCCAATCTTCAATATCTCCTTCTACAATTATATTTGAAGGATCATAAATTTCTTTTTCAGAAGTATTTATAACTTCAATTGAAAGAATTGCCATTTGATTTTTAAAAACTTTTTCTGGAAAAGTAATTTTCTCTAAAGATAGACTAATATTTTTTTCAAGCTCAAAATCTTTATTAAAAGTTTCTTTAAATTCTGTTTCTGTACTTGATTTATATAACTTATATCCTGTTGCTTGTATTTGATAATAATAAGTGCCTTTTTTTAATTCTCCTGTAGTTCCATTTTGTAAATTAAGGACTGTATCTGTAAACATAGCACTTTTTGAAATTTGTATATTTGCAGGAATGGTTTCTCCTTCTGTGTTCTTTACATTAAAAGTTACATCCACTTTATTTAAGAATAAATAGTTTGAACCATAATAAATTCCAAGTCCAATTAATATTATTACAAGTATAAATGTTACAAGTCCATTACTTTTTTTCTTTTCAGAAGTTTGATTATAATAATTTGTGCTTCCTGATGAAAATGGATCAAATTTTTCAGCCATTTATTTACCCTCATATACTTTTGATAATGCATATCTTGTACTTAAAAGTTCATCTTTAAGTTCTTTTATAAGCTCTAATGCTAATTTTTCTTTTTCAAGATTTGCTTTTTCACTTTCATCTATATCAAGTGTTAGCTTTTTGATTACTTTATACATTTCTGTAATTTCTTTTTCAACTTTAAGTAAATGTACATTTAATAAAACACTTTTCTTTTCATTAATTTTTATTTTCTTTATTAGTTCATTTTCAATATTTGTAATTAATGATTCTTTTGCTCTTTCTTTTGATTCTAACCACTTATAATCTTGTACTTTTTTTCTAAGTAGTTTGTTATCTTCTTCTTTATCTTGAATTATTCTTAATAATTCTTCTATAGACTTCTTTTGATTAGATATGTCAACATACTTATATTTTACTTTAGTTTTAACTTCTTCTAAAAAACTTAAAAATAATGTAATCTCATTTTTTAATTGTTCTTCAATATCATAAAATATTTGTGGTCTTGTGATTGCTTCTTTAATATTTATTAAATCGTGATTTATTTCTTTTTTATTAACTTCTAGAAATATTTGTGAATTAATATTATTTGAAATCATTAAAAAGTTTTGATAAAATAGATCCATTTTAGAAAAATTTATTTCTGATGAATATTGTATAACTGTATATTTATTAAGCTCTAATATTTCTTTTGATAAACTTTCAAGTTTTGTTTTTATTTCATTTAATTTATCAATAAGTTCTTTTTTTTCAAGTTTATAGAGTGGAGTTGGCATTAATCTATAAATCTCTCTTGATTTTATTAATAATTGATCTATATATTCTAAAATGTTCTTCATATTTCTCACTTATATATAAGTATAAATATTTAATAAATATATCTTTTTTATAAATCCTTTGGTATATACTTTTAATATACTTAAATTATTTAAAGGTAGTGTTATTTATGTCTTCTTTAGTATCTCAGATTAATTATCTTAAGAAAAAAGATGTTAAACAAGTTATTGATAAAAAAATTAAATCTTTTTCAAAAATAAAAAATAAAAGTAATAAAGAGATTTTCAAAGAACTTTCTTTTTGTGTTTTAACTGCAAATTATAATGCTAAAAAAGCAATTGAAATTCAAAAAAAAATAAAAGATGGTTTTCTTTTTCTTTCTCTTAAAGATTTATCTTTAAAGCTTAAAGAATTAGGTTATAGATATCCAAATTTAAGAGCAGAATATATAGTATCTAATAGAAAGCATTTAGATTCTTTAAAAACTGTTTTAAAAACATTTAAAGATAAACAAGCTTTAAGAGATTGGTTTGCAGAAAATATAAAAGGTATATCTTATAAAGAATCTTCTCATTTCTTAAGAAATATAGGTTATAATGATTATGCAATCATTGATTTCCATATAGTTGATATATTAATTAAAAATGGGTATTTAAAAGAAAAACCTAAATCTTTAAACAGACAAAAATATTTAGAAATTGAAAATATTTTAGCTGAAATTTCAAAAAAAGTAAAGCTTTCTCAAGGAGAGCTTGATTTTTATTTATGGTATCTTGAAACAGGTACTGTTTTAAAATAATCTGTTATAAAATATAATTATAAATAAGAGGTGATCTTTAATGATTGGTTTGTATATTGTTTTAGGTATTTTAATATTTATTTCTTTCTTTGGAATAAGAGTTCTTTATCAATATGAAAGAGGAATAGTTTTCACTTTAGGAAGATATTCAAAACTTTCTGATCCTGGTTTAAGATGGATTGTTCCAATTTTTCAAACTATGAGACAAGTTGATATCCGTATAAAAACTGCTGATATTCCTAGACAAGAAGTAATTACAAAAGATAATATCCCTTTACTTGCAAATACAGTTGTTTATTTTAAAGTTGAAAGCCCTGTTGATGCTATCATAAAAATAGAAGATTTTGAATATGCTGTTAAACAATACACTCAAGCTGCTTTAAGAGATGTTGTTGGAAACTCTGAGTTAGATTTTGTTTTAACTGAGAGAGAAAAAATTGCAACAAGTATTAAAGAAATTGTTGATTCTGAAACTTCTGGGTGGGGAATTAATATTGAATCTATAAAGATACAAGAAATTGAACTTCCTGCTGAAATGAAAAGAGCAATGGCAAAACAAGCTGAGGCTGAAAGAGAAAAGAGAGCTGTAATTATTGCTGCAGAAGGTGAATTAAAAGCTTCTGAAAATTTAAGTAAAGCTGCATTAAATTTATCTAAAAACCCAGCTGCACTTCATTTAAGAACTTTGCAAACAATAAGAGATATTGCATCTGACCCTTCTGAGAAAATTGTTTTGTTCCTTCCTTCAGATACTAAGGATATAATAAAAAAAATAAGTAAGTAGGTTTTTTAAGAATGGCTAGCTTTTTAGATTTGTTTAAAATTAGTGTTGATTTAAATAATCCAAACTTCACTAATTTTAATCAAATTAATTTTTCAGGAGTTAATTCTTGGGATTTTAATTTAAAAAGTAAAATTCCTTTTAAAAAAAATGAAAGATATCTTCAAATTGCTTTTAATAATGATTTATCAGAAGCTATAAGAGTAATTCCTAAGATTCCTAAAAATCCAAATATAATAATTGAAGCTGGCACTCCTTTTATAAAAAAAGAAGGTATCAGAGGTATTAGGACACTTTCTTTATTGTGGGGTGGAAAAGTTGTTGCTGATCTTAAAACAATAGATGGTGCTATACAAGAATTAGATTTTTTATATAATACTAATGCTTCTTGTGCAACTGTTCTTGCAAATGCATCTGTTGAAACAATTAATTTATTTATTTCTGAATGTCAAAAAAGAAATATTGAGTCTATGGTAGATATGATTGGAATTGAAGATCCTTTATCTGTTTTACGTAAACTTAAAAAACCTCCAAAAGTTATTGTTATTCATAAAGGAAGAGATGAAGAGTCTACAAATGGTAAACTTATTAAATATAGACACATTAATAAAATTAGAAGTAAGTATGATGTAATCATTTCTGCTGCTGGTGGAGTTGATGAAAAAGAAGCAAGAAGTGCTATTTTTAATGGAGCAAATATTGTTGTTATAAATGTAGTTAATAGTTCAGATGGTCTTACAGGTATTAATTCTTATGGAGATATTTCAAAAATAGTTGCTAAATATTTAGAAATCTTAAAATAATTTTTTAAAAAGATCCAATTCCTTTTTTAACTTCAAATCTTTTTTGATATTTTTCTAAAACTTTTTCTAAAGCAATTTCAAGATCAACATCTAGTTGGTTTGCAATAGTTATTAAGGAAAATAAAACATCTCCAATCTCTGATTTTGTGTTTTCTGTAATCTTAAAATCTTTTTTTCCATAATCTGTTCCTTTTATAATTTCTTTGGAAACTTCTCCGACTTCTGAAACTAAATCAAGCACTTTTATCTCAAGTGTACTATCAAGATTTTTATCTTTACAAAATTTATTAATTTTTTCTTGTATTTTTTTCATAATTTTAATCACTCCCTATATATCCAAATAACATCAAGTTTTATGCATTTACAATTTATTCCTATAATCTCTGAGATTGAAGGTCTAGTTTTCTCACCTTCTCCAGAAATAAATTCTTTAACATAGAGTCCAGCTTCTGCTTTTATTTCTATTTCAAAAATTGTGTTATTATTTTTTTTAACATCTAATATTTCTATACTTCTTTCTCTAGTTATAAGTGCTCTTCTTTTTGCAACTCTTTTAGGTGTAAATTGTTTTATTTTAAATTCTTGATTTATTTTAATTTTATCTAAATCTTCTTGATTTATTTCAGTTTCACATTCTGCAGTAACTTTATATTTTTTAAAATATTTTTCATTTTTGATTTCTGCAACTTTTTCTTTCTCTGTAATCTTAAGATTAGATATCTTTATTTTTTCTTTTTCATTATTGTTAATATTATTTTCAACTTCTAAAAGGTCTTCCTTGCTAATTTTACGTTCTTTAGGTTCTGTCATTTCAATAATAAATTCACGTCCATTTCCAAGCATTAACACATCAATATCTTCTCTACCTGCTCCATGAAATTTAAGTTCTTTAAAATTATATTTTTCTCTAAAGTATTTTTCTAAAATTTCCTGAATAGATATATTTCTTAATATTCCTGTGTTATTACAGAAAGAACATCCTTTTCCTCTACATTTATAACAAAAATCAATTGTTTGAGGTAGTTCTCTTGAATATTTATTATAAATTCCATAAACATAAAGTGAGGTTATTTTATATTCAATTTGTTTATAATTAAAATCAATTATTATATCAATATCTCCAAAAGAGACTTCTGTTCTTTTTTTTAAAAGTTCTTTTTCAATACCAACAACTAAGTTATATTGAAATTCTTTTTTTAAAAGTAGTTTTTCTTCTTCAGTTACAGAATAAGGATAACTAATTCCTAAATTAAATGTTTCAAATTGATATTCTTTTAAATCTTCTTTTATTATGTTAATTAAATATTTAACATTAAATTTATCTTCTGGTATTTCAAAATTAGTCATCATATATTTCAACTTCTAAAATGTAATTTATTTTATATTCTTTAAATAATTTATTTGTACTTTTATTTTTATAAACTCCAAAACATGAAATACCTATAATTTCACATCCAGTTTTTTTAATCAGTTTTATAGCTCCTTTTATTTGAGCTCCAGTTTCAATCCAATCGTCAATAATAAGTATTTTATCTTTTTTTGTAATTAAGTCTTTATTCATTTCAAGTATTTTAATTTTATTTGAATAATCTTTTATTTGTGTAGAATAAATTTTATTTTTTTTACAAAATAATTTGTTTTCTTTTCTAATCGTTACAAACCCTATTTTTAAATAATTTGCACTAGCTGCTCCTAATATAAAACCAAGTGCATCAATACTAACTATTTTTGTTGGTTTTTTAAATGGAGTTACAAGATCTATAATCAAATTTTTAAATATTTGTTTGTTAGCAAATAAGGGAGTTAAATCTCTTCTATGTGTTTTTGTTTGGTAATTTATGTATTTATTATAATATTCAAATTTCATATTTTTCAACTTCTAAAAAAATAGTGCAAGGGACAGGATTCGAACCTGCGAAGCACTAAGCACATGGTCCTAAGCCATGCCCCTTTGACCACTTGGGTACCCCTGCTTATTTTTATTATATATTTATAAATATTTATTAAACCAATATATATTTATAATATTTGATTATTAAATATAAATGTGACAAAATATGGATAACTTAAATATTGATAGATTTAATGAAATGATTTCGACAAGAGCTTTTTATTTTCCTTCAGCAGAAATCTATTCTAAAAACTTTGCTGGTTTTTATGAATATGGTCCTTTAGGAAATAAAATAAGACTTAAGATTATTGATTTCTGGAGAAAAGAATTTGTAAATAAAAATAATTTCTTAGAAATTTCTGGTTCAATTATTTTGCCAGAACCTGTTTTTCAAGCTTCTGGTCATCTTAAAAATTTTGACGATCCAATTGCAACATGTTCTAAAACTGGAAAATCTTATAAACTTGATAAATATTTATCAGAAAAATTAAATCTTGAGATACCTGAAGGATTATCTATTGAAGAATATCAAAAATTAATTACTGATAATAATATAAAGTCAGAAGATGATGGAGATTTAATAAATATAAAAAGATTTAATCTTATGGCTTATATAAATGTAGGTGTGCAAGAAGGTAACAAAGGATATTTAAGAGGAGAATCTTGCCAATCAATTTTTTTAGATTTTCCAAGAATATATAAATCTTCAAGAAATACACTTCCAATAACTCTCTCTCAACATGGAAAAGTTTACAGAAATGAAATTTCTCCAAGACAAGGTCTTATAAGATGTAGAGAGTTTGAACAACTTGAAACAGAAATGTTTTTTGATCCTGATAAGATAGATGATTGCGACTTATCAAGTATTCAAGATTATAAAATAAGATTTTTACTTTTAAAAGATGGTGTTGAAAAAGATTATACAGTAAAAGAAATTACTGAAAATAAGATTTCTTTAGGTAATCTTTTAACATTTTATCTATATTTAAAACAAAAGTTTTTAGATGATATAGGTATTACTCATGAAAAATTAAGATTCAGAGAAGTTCCTGATAATGATAGGGCTTTCTATTCAAAGCAAACTTTTGATCTAGAAGTTAATTCTTCTTTAGGTTGGATAGAACTTTTTTCTTTTAATTATAGAACAGATCATGATTTAAAAGCACATGGTCAAGGTTCTAAAAAAGATTTATCTGTTAAGGAAGAAGGAAAAACAATTAACCCTCATGTTTTAGAAGTTTCTTCAATAGGTCTTGATAGATTATTTTATGTTCTTTTAGAAAATTCTTTTGAAGTTAAAAAAGAAGGTGAAGAATTAAGAAATATTCTTCATTTAAAACCAAAAATTTCTCCTTATTTTTGTGCAATTTTGCCTTTAGTTAAAAAAGATGGTATTTTAGAGATTGGACAAGAATTATTGTCAGATATCTTGGACAAAAATTTTGGTGTTTTTGAAGTCTTTTTTGATGAAAAAGGTTCTATTGGTAAAAGATATGCTCGTTTAGATGAAATTGGTTGTAACTATTGTATAACTATTGATCATCAAACAAAAGAAGATAATACTGTAACTATTAGAGATAGAGATTCTTTTGATCAAAAGAGAGTTAATGTTTCTAATTTATCAAAAATATTATTTGATCTTTATTTTGAAAAGATTAATTTTAAGGATCTTTAGATATGAATTTTAAAAAATACTTTAAAGGTGGAGCTTTAGCTATAGTTGGATATATTCTTTCACCTTTATCTTTTTGGAATGATTTTTTAGTAAATATTCCTATTGCTTATGGTTTGTCTTATTTATTATCTTTTTTAATAAAAGATATTTTTCTTGAAAGTATGATTTTCTTTTATTGGGTTTCAAATGTTGTAGGTATGTTAATGATGCATTTTGGAATAAAAGATATGGTCTCAAAAGACACTAAATTTACAAAAAAAGATTTAATTATAAATATTTTAATTTCTATAGGGTATACTTTATTAATTGTAATTTTAATTAAACTTAATATCTTAAAATTACCTTTTAGTTATTAAAAAAAAAGAAAAAGAAAGATTTAAATCTTTCCAACAAGATCTAAACCTGGTTTTAATGTTTTTTCTCCAGGATGCCAGTTCATAGGACAAACTTCTCCATTATGTTCTCTTGTAAATTTAGCTGCTTCTATTTTTCTTAAAAGTTCATGAACTGATCTTCCAATATCATTATTATGGAATTCAAAAGCTTTTACTATTCCATCAGGGTCAATTAAAAAAGTTGCTCTTAATGATAATCCTTCGTCTTCAATTAATGTCTCATAAGCTTTACAAACTCTCATTGCAGGATCTGCAAGCATTGGAAATTTAATTGGTTTAATAGCTTCTGAAGTATCATGCCATGCTTTGTGTGAAAAAGCTGTATCTGTGCTTACAGATATAATTTCTGCATCAAGTTTTTTAAATTCTTCATAATGTCTTGCAAGTTCTTGAAGTTCTGTTGGACACACAAAAGTAAAGTCTGCAGGATAGAAAAATAATACAACCCATTTTCCTTTATATTCTTCTAGACTTATTTTTTTTATTTCGTTATTTACAAAAGCATCTTCTTTAAAGTTTGGTGCTTCTTGGTTTATTTTTATCATTTAATCACTCCGATATTTTTTTTTAAAATTTTATAAAATAGAATAAGTATATATATTATGTAACATAAACTTTAAATAACATATGTTATTTGATTCATTTATTTAGCCTTATTATTTTAAAAATCTTTTTAAGCATACTATTAATATGAAGCAAACAAAAATAATAATATTAAGTTTATCAATAGTTCTATTAATTTTAATTGTTTATTTTATATTTAGTTTAACTACAGATAATACTACAAAAAAAGAGAGGTATCCAACCATGATTGTTATAGAAACATCTTTAGGTAATATTGAAATTGAGCTTTTTGATAAGAATGCTCCTATTTCAGTTGCAAACTTTAAAAAATATGTCTCCTCAAATTTTTATGATGGAGTTGTTTTTCATAGAGTTATAAAAAATTTCATGGTTCAAACAGGTGGATTTAATACAGATGGTTCTGAGAAAGAGACTTATGATCCTATTGTTTTAGAACAAACAAATATAACTGGTTTAAGTAATCTTAAAGGAACTGTTTCTATGGCAAGGACTATGGATCCAGATTCTGCAACAAGTCAATTTTTTATAAATACTGTTGATAATTTATTTTTAGATTATAAAGATTCTAAAAATCCAGGATATGCTGTATTTGGTAAAGTTGTTTCAGGTATGGATGTTGTTTTAAAAATTGAATCTCTTGAAACTACAACAAAGTATGATTATTATCAAGATTGGCCTGTTGAAGATGTTGTAATTAAAAAAGTATATATTAAAGAATAGTTTATTTTAAATAAACTTTCTTTCTTTTCTTTATTATGTTAGAATTATTTTTATGGATTTTAGTTTTTTTAGCCTCTTTATTTTTTTTAATAAAGGCTTCTAGTTATTTTATAAAATCTTCAGAAAATATTGGTGTTTTTTTAAAATTGCCTCCAATAGTTATTGGTGTTATAATTTTAAGTATAGGAACTTCTCTTCCAGAATTAATTTCCTCAATTTTTGCAATTTTAAAAGGTTCTTCTGAAATTGTTGTATCAACTGTTATTGGTTCAAATATTGCAAATTTATTTTTAATATTAGGAATAACTGCAATTATTGCAAAAAAAATAGTTGTTAATGAAAATATAATCAAGCAAGATCTTCCTTTCTTTATAGGAACTTCTTTTTTATTAGTTTTAATTTTATTTAATGGGTTTGTTTCTTTTTATGAAACTTTATTATTATTATTTATTTTTGTATTTTATTTAATATATACAATTAAAGAGATTGATTTATCTCAAACAATTGTTGAGAAAAAACCAAGAAAAAAAGATTTTTTAGTTAATATTTTAATTTTTTCATTAAGTCTATTTGTAATATATATTAGTGCAAAATTTTTAATTGATGCAACAATAAAGTTATCAACTCTTCTTAATATTGGTACAGAACTAATTGCAATTAGTGCAATTGCTTTTGGAACTTCTCTTCCAGAATTAATTGTTTCAATTAAAGCTGTTAAGCTTAAAAAATATGATCTTGCAGTAGGAAATATAATTGGTTCAAATATCTTTAATATATTAGGAATATTAGGATTATCTTCAATTTTTGGAAAAGTAGTTTTTAGTATTTCTAGTTTAATATTCCCTTTAGGATTAATGTTTTTAGGAACAATTTTAATTTATTTTATAATTCTTGATAGAAAAATAACAATACAAGAAGGTATTTTATTAATTTCATTTTATATTTTATTTTTATTCTTTTTATTACATCTTTTATAATTATTTTTTCTCAAGTAAAATTAGCATGTGATTTTTTTCAAAAGGATCTAATCTTTTTTGATTTATGATTTTAAATTTATTTCTTAATATGTTTATTTGATCATCAATTGTTTTTTTATGGTTTTTTTGAGAAATTGCAGATAGTTTTAAACTTAAAAGTGCAAGTCCTTTTTCTTTTAAAAAAAGATCTGCATTTTTAATTAATATTTCTGCTTGATTTTTTTGAGCAATATCTTGTATTATATAATCAAATTTTTCTGAAATCATTTTTTCATATTCAAAAGGTTTGTTACAATCTCCTAATATAGGGATTATATTTTCTGTATTTTCAGAAAGTATTAACAATTTTTGCATACTATATGGGGAAATATCTATCCCGTACACTTTCCCTTTTGTTAGAATATCTGAAATATAAGATATTGTGTATCCTTCAGCAGCTCCAAGATAAAGCACAGTATCATTTTCTTTAATATTTGGCATTATTCCTTTTTTTATTCCTGCAGCTACTTTTGATCTATTTGGATCCCATTCTCTAACTTTTTCTGTTAGTTTATTTTTAGTAAATATCTTCTGATTTTTTAAAATTATTTGTTTATTCATTAATTTCACTAATTTTTGTTTTAATTTTATTAATTAAATCTTTAGAAATATCTTTTTTTTCAACATCAGCTTTTAAACCTAAGGCAATTTTTGATGCAAGGCTTCTTGCTATTTTAGCTTTCTTTTTATTTGTTAAATTAATTATTAAAGGATGATTATATAAAATCCCATATTTAGGAGTTCTTTTATTAAATTTTAAAGCTTTAAAAAAAGATTTCTCTGACCCTAATAATTGTATTGTTGATGCTGGATATCTTGAAAGTCTTTCAAAAGATCCTGCAATTTCAATCATTTTACATGCAATTTTAGGTGTTGCAATATTATAAAGATTAATATAATTTTCTTTAATTAAAGTATCTATTTTAAGATCTATTTTTTCTTTAGTATCAATTAATTCTAAAATATTCTCACAAAGTTTATTTGTAATTTCTTTAACATCTTTTTCAACTGTAATTCCAATATTATAGTTTAATATCTTTAAGATATCTTTTTCTTCTTTAAGATTAAGAGTGTTAATTTTGGTTTTGTCTTCTAAAAGATAGAACCTACAATAATCTTTAATTCCTAATATTTGATCAATAGATGGATATTCTTGATCAGAAATAATTTTTAGAAGTTCTGTAAGTTCATTTATTTTTAATTGAAGTTTTTCTACAATTAAAGATAAGTTAATTATCTTTTGATCAGCTTTTTCTAATTTTTCTTTTACTTTATTTTTAGTAATTTGTAATATTTCTTGTTTCATATTTTCTCTTAACTAAACTAAATATATTTATAGTGGTTTATACTATATAATATTGTTACAATGTGTTTTTAAAAGTGAATGTATATGAACAAATTAATTAAATCTTTATACCTTTCAATTATTTTTTCTGGAATAATTTATATTGGTTATTATTTATTAGTAGAAAAAAATAATTATTTAATATTTTTAGGGATATTTATAATATTATTTTCAGTAATCTATTTATTTAAACTTAAGAGTGCTCCAAAATATACAAAAAAAGAAGTTATTGAAAAATTTAATCTTCCTGTAAGTCCAGAAGAATCTTTAGTTGTAATCCCAAAAGAGGTTTTAGTTGAAACAATAGAATCTCCAAGTATAGTTTTTAAAAAAGAATCTTTATCAAAAAAATCTTTAAAAAAAGCAAAAGATATACCTAAACAGAATGTAAGTTATAAAAATTATGCTGAAGTTTTTAAAAATATCAATCAAAACTTAATTAATGAAAAAAAATTAGAAAATGAAAAAGATTCAGAAGAAAAATCTTCTGAAGAATAAATTTATTTAACATCAACTTTTTGAGAAATTGCTGTTCCAGGAAGTCCTTTTTCAAAAATAACTCTTACAGCACCTTTGTTTCCATGTGCAGAAACAATAGTTCCAGTAATTGTTTTTCCTGAACCTGTTTTGTAGATTGTTTTTTTACCTAAAAGGCTAGAAACTGTTTTTTTATCATTATATTTTTCGTCATCAACTTTTAAAATATATTGATTGTTATATTGAGTTCTAACTCCTCTTCTGTTACTTAAAATTGTTGCTTGCATATTATTGTCACCTTTTTTCAAATATTTAAATATTATATCTATATATATTAGAAAACAAAACTCTTTTTAAATGGTTATTTTTTACTAAATTTTACCTTAGGCTTTTTAAACAATACCTTGCATTATATATATAGTGATTATTACATGGAAAAACAACTAAATTGTGGGGTTGACGAAGCTGGAAGAGGCTGTGTTTTAGGTCCATTAGTCTTAGCTTCTTGTACTTTAGATCCTGAGCAAGAGATTTTTTTTAAAAAACTTGGTGTTAAAGATTCTAAATTATTATCTAAATCAAAGAGAATAGATTTTTTTAATATTATTAAAGAAAAGTCAACTGAATTTAGTATAATTTTAGTTCCAGCAGAAGAATTAAATGTCTTAATGAATAGATATTCTTTAAATGAGATTGAAGCTATAAAAACTGCTGAAATGATTAAAAACTTAAAAATTAATCCAAATGTATTAATATTAGATTGTCCTGATACTAATGCAGATAAGTATAAAAAAAGAATGATATCTAATTTTAATATACTTAAGTATGATTATAAATTTAATATTGTTTCAGAACATAAAGCAGATTTAAATCACATTTCTGTTTCATGTGCTTCTGTTTTAGCAAAAGTTGTAAGAGATCAAATGATTTTTGAATTAACAGGTCTTGATATTTCAGGATATTCTTCTGATCCTAAGACTATTAAATATTTAAAAGAATATATTATAAAAAATAAAAAAATTCCTCCTTTTGCAAGAGATAAATGGGAAACAATAAATAATGTTATGAATGAATTATATCAAAACAAAATAGGGTGGTTTTATGACAAAAAATCTTGATGAAATTGACAAAGCAATTAAACAAATGATCTTAGATTTTGCTCGTAAAAACAAACTAGAAAAATCTGAACCTGTTAATCTTAATATACAGTTTAATAGAGATAAAGATGATTTTGAGATGTGTGATGATATTGATAGTTTTGTTTTTGATAAAGAAAGTATCTATCTTACAATGTATACACCTCATAATTTAAATAAAATAAGATTTGATGTTGATGATGAAAGAAACATTTTAATGATAAGAAGTCATGATTTTTCTTTTTATAAAGAAGTTTGGTTGGGTTTTAAAGTTATTAAAGAAAGTATAGTTTCAAGTTATAAAAATAATATTTTAGAGATTAAACTCTCTATTGATAATTTGTAATTTTTTCTAAAAAGTCTTTTGTTTTTTTTAACATATTTTCTTTAAATTTTTTTTCTTCTGGAAAATAAGCTTTTTTCATTTTTTTTCTAATTTTTGGAATTTTTTCAAAAGGTCCAAAGTTTGTAATTTGGTTTTCTTTAAATAATAAATAACTAAGATAATTTAGAGAGATTACTGTGGAATATTTATTTATTGTTCCATATTCTAAAGTAAAATGAATATTTTTCTTTGATTTTGAATTTTCAAATAAACTATTCTCAATTCCACCAATATGATCTGTTCCTTTTTTCTTAGTGTTTGTTGATTTAAAAGATCCTTTTATTTTAACTTCATTTATTTTATTTGCAGTAAATATATCTAGATTATATTTTTTTGCAGCTCCAGTATGTACATCAATTAATATTGTTTCTTTATAATCTTTAGTAATTTCTTTTATTTTTTTATCTAAAAATAAAATTGATTTTTCTTTATTTTTTCCTGAATAACACAAACCCTTAGGATATTTATTTTGTCCATGTCCAATTAATTGTATTGTTTTAGATATTCCATGCTTTAAAATTAATTTGTACAATAGTAAATTATATCTAATTCTTTCAAAATTATCACTTAGAAATGCTCTTTTAATATTAAATATATTTTCTTCTTTAAATAATTTATTTTTATTAAAAAAAGAATTAATTTTTGAAAAGTCTTTGTTATTGTTTCTATTTAGATCAACATTATTTTCATTGTATCTTCTATTATTTTTAAAACCATATGGATTAAGTGCATGTATTAGTAATATTCCATACTTATTTTTAATTTTAGATAAATATTTATCAATAAAAAATAATTGAAAAGCACTTCCAACATATCCTTCTACTCCATGAGTTCCTGATATGATAATTAATAGTTTTTCTTTTTTTCTAGGATGGCTTTCAGCAACATCAATTGTTAAATCATCAATTATATGATGATTACTTATCTTTAGTTTAGATGTATTTTTTCTAAATTTTTCTCTTGCTTGAAAATAGTTTTCTGAAAAATATTTATTCATATGTTTTCTTTATTTTAAAATTTTCTCTAAAATTCTGCTCAGGATGTATATTTATTGGTTTTGGATTTCCAGAGCCTACAACTCTTTTTTTATTAAATTCATCATAACTATTTTTTTCAAGAATAGATATAACTGGCATATCCATTCTTCCAAACTCTTCTCTCATTTGTTTGTAGTCGTTTATTGTTTCTTTAAGATTTAAATCTATTTTTTCTTTTAGTTTTATAATTTCTTTTTCAGTTTTATTTTCTTCAAGATCAATTAATATTTCATATCTTGGTTTTTTTGAAAGATCTTTAAGATGTGGTATTACTGTGTAGTGTTTAACTTTAAATTTTTCTTCTGTGAAAGATTTTTTTAAAGCTTTAACAATTTCATCTTCATATGCAAGTTCTCCTGCAATATTAAGATAATTTTCTCTTGTGAAAAATTTAATTTCAGGAATTTTTCTAAAAAAGCCAGTAACCTTTACAACATCGCCCATATCATATCTATATAGACCTTCTTGAGTTGTAATTATTACTTTATATTTTCTATTTAATTTTAATTTATCTACTGTTATTACTTCTTTTTTTTCTTTATTAAAATCAATAAATTCAAAGAAAGTTGTATTTAATGGTAACACTCCTGAGATTCCATCTTTGGATATACCTATAGATATTCTTCCTTCAGATGCATTTATACCTGGATCCCTAACTTCTATTTTTTTGCCAATTTTTTCCATTAATGTATCAATATACATCTCATTTGTTTTTGATCTAAAACAACTTACAAGTCCTATATTTGGCCAAATATTAATAGCTTTAAAATCATCAATTTTGGATAAATATTCTGCTCTTTTAGAGTTTTTCTTTTTAATTATTTTAATTAATTTATCTTTATTTTCTTTAATATAATCTAAAAAAAGAATTGCTTCAATTGGTGCTGTGAAAGCAATTTGTGTGATGTTTTCTTGAAGTGCATGGATTGCCATTTTTTTAATTTTTTTATTAAAATTCATTTCATTATAAACATTTATTGGATTTGAAATTTTCTTTTTAACATACCATGGTGATTTAAAAGGAAGATATCCTGAAATACTGCCATATGGTATTTTTCCTTTTGTTTTTCCTTCAAAATAAGGACCTGCAAAATAAAGTGTCTTTCCATTTGCAATTTTTACATAATCTTTTAAAACATATACAGCCCATAAAGCAAATTCTTTATTATAATTTTTTATTCTTTGTTTTGTAACAGGTATAAGTTTAATCTTACTTGTAGTTCCTGAGGTTGATGCAAAATAGATTACTTTATCTTTTGTTAAAATATTTTGTTTTCCTTTTTTAATTTCTTCAATATCTTCTATTATATCATTATATTTAATAATAGGAACTTGTTTTTGAAAATCTTCTATTTTTTTTATTTTAGAAAAAGAATATTTTTTCCCATACTCAGTATTTTTATTTCTTTTAATTATTTTTTTTAAAATTTTCTTTTGAGATTTTAAAGGATCAATTAAAGCGTCTTGAAAATCTATAATCTGCTTAATTTGATTTAATATATATTTATAATTAACAAAGTCATCTTTTATTTTTTCACTATTTTGTTTTATTTTTTTTGATGCTTTTTTAAAGTCTTTTATAGGGTCCATAACTTTTCTTTTATAAAATTATAAGTGGTCCTGCCCAGGATCGAACTGGGGATCTCCGCAATGTCAATGCGACGTCATAACCACTAGACCACAGGACCAAACAATTATATTATAAGGTAAAATAGCTTTTTATATGTTTTTAATTTTTGAAATTAACTCGCATGCCTTACATATATCTTGACTTGTATCTTCTTTACAAATTTTACATTTTTTTAGATTTTTTTTAGTAATTATTTTATCAAGATTTGAATATTCTTTAATTTTTAAAAAACTTTTAATTAATGAAAATTTAGAGCCAGGATGTATAATTTCAGTTTCATTTAAAAAATTTCTAAAATGATTTCTTTTAGCAGTTCTAAAGAAAGGACAATTACAATCGTGAAAAGGTATTTGATTAAAGAGTGCATATGCTGCAATTTCTTTTTCAGGAGTTAAGTAAAATGGTTTAATTCTAGGGATTGTATTTTCAATATCAATGATTCCTGTTTCAGGTCCTGTTCTAAAAAATCTTAAAGTATCATTATCTAAAAGATTCATTAAAATTGTTTGACATTCATCATCTAAGTTATGGCCTGTTAAAAGTTTTGAAACATTTTCTTTATTTGCAAGTCTGTTTAATGTTTTTCTTCTTAAAACTCCACAATATGTACAAACAGTTCCTTCTTTTTTATCATATTTTTCTCCAATTTCTTGTGTTGATATATCAAATTCTTTTTTATGAGAGGAGGTTACAAGTTTAATATTTTCTTTAGTACAAAAATCTTTTACAACTTGAAAAGTTTTATTTGAATAATTATCTGTTCCTTCGTCAACAAAGATTGCACAAAATTTTATTCTTTTTTCTTTAAATATTTTATTTATTAAATAAAGTAAAACCATTGAGTCTTTTCCACCAGAAGTTGCAACTCCTAAATAATCTTTTTGTGAAAAAAGTTTAAACTGCCTAATTGTTTTTTTAAACCTACTTTCAAAAAAATCATTAAAGTGATCTTTACAGAAATTATGTTTTCCATACGCTAAATATATTAAAGCATCTTTTGAACATTTATCACATTTAATATTCATATTTAATTCACTTTATTACAACTAAAACTTCAATTTCAGTTTCTTTTTTAATAACAGTTGATATTGGTTTAAATATTCCATCTATCTTTACAAGTACTGTCTCTGGATTAATATTTAGCTCTATTAGTATTTCTCTTAAAGTTTTTCCAAAGTCTTCTTTTGTAATTGTTATTTTCTTTTTAAGCATAATACTTCTTATTTTGTTATTTTTCATGAAAATAAGGTTAATTTAGCCTTTAATTTCCATCTAATATATAAACATTTCGTTTCATAGTTATTTATAATTATTTTAAATATAAAATAATAATAGTTTAAAACAAATTAAAAAGAGTGTGATTTTTTTATGACAAGTGCAAATAAATATATTCAAAAAACAATTCAAAATGAATATAAGAAAAAAAGAGATACTAATTATGATTATAGGCAAATTTATACAAAAAAATTAATTGAATTTAGAAAATTAGAAGGTTCAATAGTTAAAGTTGATAAACCATCAAACATACCTAGAGCAAGAGAACTTGGTTATAAAGCAAAACAAGGAGTTTCTGTTGTTTTTGTTAAGGTAAGAAAAGGTGGAGGTTTAATTTTAAGACCTAAAAACGCTAGAAGACCAAAAAGAATGGGAATTAATAAAATTACAAGAAGAGTTTCTATTCAAAGAATGGCAGAACAAAAAGCAGATAAGGCTTTTGAAAATTTAGAAGTTTTAAATTCATATTATGTTGGCGAAGATGGTCAAAAGAAATATTTTGAAGTTATAATGGTTGATCCAAATCACCCATCAATAATTAATGATATGGATCTTAATTGGATAGTTTCTGAGAAACATTCTTCAAGAGCTCAAAGAGGACTTACAAGTGCAGGTAAGAAAAATAGAGGTCTTGTAAAGAAAGGAACAGGAACTGAAAAAGCTGGTCCTTCAAATAGAGCAAAATTAAGAAAAGCTAAATAGTTTTAAATCTTTTCTTTCTTTATTTAATTGAGAGGTATGAATAATATTATATATTTGAGTGCATTCCAGCATGTTGTCTGGATTGTGCTTTTAATTGTTATTTCAATGGTAATATATTCCTGGACAAAAAGTAAAGTTGCAAACAATACTTTTTCAGTAATTATTACAATTGTTATCGTATATTTATTATTTGTACAATATCCTGATTTTGTTTGGTTTGCAGTAATTGGTGCACTTTTATTTTCTGTAAGCAAGCCAGATATTAAAAAATTATTAAAGGATTTTAGAATCTAAAAGGACGTGTGCATTTGGAAGCTATATTGTCAAGAATCTTTTTGTTGGTTATAGTTATTTTATGCATAAAGTATGATCTTTTAATATTTATTCCTTTTATTTTAGGAATTTACTTTTTATTTGATAAAAGTTGGTGGAATCTTTTAGTTTTAGCAGGTTATTTTTTAATTTTCTTTCTTCTTGCAAGTGATTTAAATTTTCTATTAATCTCTTCAGTAATTCTTTTAATTATTGTAATAATTACAAATTATTTTTCAGGTAGTAAAAAAGAAGATGATGTTGGAGATGTTGATTTTAGTAAACTTTTTGGAAATTAATTTAAATAGGTTTAAACAATTATGCATAAAATAATTAAATCTTCTGTAAAAAGAGTTAAAAAAGAAATTAAAAATTATTTAACTAAACCTAAAAATCCTTCTATTAAAAAAGAAATTAAAGGAAAAGATGTGCCTTCTCTTTTTAATAAAGGAAAAGAGTTTGTTAAAAATATTTTAAGAAATAAAAAATCTTCTAAAGAATATTTATCAAAGAATAAATCTTTTTTTACAAAATCTAATCTTAAGGCTTTACTTGCATATGTTTTTTCTGATTTTTCTCTTGAGCAAATAGAAGATATGATTAGATATATTTTTGGAGATTTAAATCCTGAAGAAAGAGAAAATGTTTTATTAGATATTCTAGATCATATTAATAATAAAGAATATGGTTTTCTTTTAAGAGATTAAAAAAATTTATTTTAATTTATTTAAAATATTTCTATTTTCTTCTAAAATATCTTTCATTATTTTTGTTAATGCATTCATTTGTGCTTTTAATTCTCTAACTTGTTCTTCTATGTCTGCAAGTTGGTTTGAATTAATTTTTGAAGGTGCTTCTTTTTGTTCAACAGTTTTTTTATCAATATCATCAAAAATACTTTTTTTAGTTTCTTTGTCAACATTTTCAGAAGTTTCTTTAAGTTCTTTTTCTTGTTTTTCTTCATCTCTTTTTTTATTTTCTTTTAAAAAGTCTGTTTTTGTAGTTTGTTTTTTTATAGCTTCTTCTTTAGTTTCTGGTTCATTATTTGCAAAGATATCGTCATCTTCAATTTCTTCATCTTCTTTTTTATCAGTATCATCTTCATTATTTTCAGGTTCATCTTTAGTTTCAGGTTCTTCTTCTTTAGTTTCTTCTT
>JAQVRT010000005.1:22257-24313 GCA_028700905.1 Candidatus Iainarchaeum sp.
TTCTTCTTTAGGAGAGGTGTCTTTTTCCCCACCTTCTTTTCTTGAAGCAATCATTTCATTATAATTTTCTTCAATTTCGTCTTCTGAAACTCCAATATCTTTTAATGTTGAATAAATAGTGTCTTTATCTATATTTGCATCTAATAATTCAACAATAGTGTCTTGAATAAGTTTTTTATCTACCATAATTTTTCAATTTTATAAATTTTCAATAGTTAATATCTTAAATGTAAGTTATTAAAAATGTTTTGTTTTAAATAATAAATATAATATATATTTTTAAGAGAGTAAATTATGATTTCTTTAAACACATGGAATACCTTATATGAAGGAAAATACGGAAATCAAGAATTAAACATTTTGTATAAGGATGATATTTTTGTATCTTTTTTAAGATTAAGAGATAAGACTAATGTACTCATACAAGTATACAAGGTATTTGTTGTTAAAGGAGATTTAGAAACTTTTGCAAATACTCTTCCATTTCCAGCTATTGTTTATCAAAAACATATTGATATAGGTTCAAAAAATAATTTTAAATATTTATTACTACATACAGAAACAGAATATGTAGATATTAATACTTTATCTTATCATGTAGATAAAAAAATAACTGAACTTAACAAAATGGTAGGTTCTGTAATTTCTGTAGTTAAATCTTATAATATAAAATTAATTTCTTTAAAACTTGCTGAAAAAAGAGATAATGATTATTTCTTTTCAGATCCTGAAGTTATTAAGTCTTTATCAAATATGCCTTTATCTTTAGATTTTAAATCTTCAACTCCTTTGGATAAATTAATTTTAGGTAAAAAGAAAGATATAACTGTTACAACTTCTCTTTCAAATTTAAAAAGTGTTTCTGTTTATGGTCCAAATCTTGATGATAGATTATTTATATCAAAAATAATTTGTGAAAATTATCTACTTTCTTCAAAAACTGTAATTGTCTTTGATTCTGTAAATAATTTTATAAGTCTTGGATACCCTCAACAAAATTCTGAAGTTTTAGATAAATTTGAACTTAATATGGATCCTTTTGGGTTTCCAGTTAAAAAAATAAATTATTCAGATATTAAAATGCCATTAGGAAAAATTCCTTTTGATGCTTTTGTAAATATTTTTTCATTTAAAGATGTTTCTTTAAAAATAATTAATCAAGTTTTTTCAAAAGATATAATAACAATTAAAGATTTAATTTCAAAAGTTCAAGCTATAAAAATTACAAATGAAATTAATGATTTTGAAAAATTAAGAGTTTTATCAAAATTAAAAGTTTTAGATAAAAAATATGGTTCTTTTTTTAATAAAACAAATGTTTCTGTGTTATTTAAACAAAGATATCAAAATATTGGATCTGTAAAACTAATAAATATAAATCCAAAAGATCCTATTGCTCCTTATTTTATAAAAGGTATTGTTGAAGATATCTCTCTAAATTTAAAAGACGATATTTTAGTTGTTTTCCCTGAATTAAATTTTGTTTTTAATAATATTTATTTAGGAAGTAGTATTCAACAAATAATTAAAGATAATAGTACTCTTAATTTCTTAACTACTTCAAAATCTGAAGTTGATTTTAGGGATGGTAATTTTTCTTCTGTTAAGATAATTTCAATTAAAGATAATGATGCTGTTCTTTATTATCCAAACAGAGATGCTATAAGATTACTTTTCAGACCAACTTTTACTTCTAGTGTTATAAATTATAAGTTTAAAGAAGATATTTAATATTTAAAAAAAACTCTTTAAAACCTTAAAAATAAGCCTTGTTGATTAATTTAATCTATCTTCTAAGTATTGGTATTTTTTCAGTTTCTGTTGAATAATGTAATTCTATCTTTCTTGTGAAAAATTCTTGGATTAAACAACAGATGTTATGACATAAGATTTTTAGTAACAATTCATTTTTTTGAGAATCAAAAGATTTAGTTGTAAGTTCCTTTCCAAATTTTTGTTTAATCATATGAAAACAAGTTTCAACATTTGATCTTTTATGATAATGTTTATAAAATTCTTGAGGATTATCTTTAAAATAGAAAAAGGTTTTTCTCCA
>JAQVRT010000040.1 GCA_028700905.1 Candidatus Iainarchaeum sp.
CACATAAAAGTAGTCCTTAATAAAGCAAAAGAACATCATGGAACCTTTAGAACACAAGATTTAGAGTGGATAGGTGGAGAAAATAGAAAAGAAACAATTATCCAGGAAAACGGATGTTATTTAAAAACAGATGTTGAGAAAGTATTTTATTCAACAAGACTTGCAACAGAAAGAAAAAGAATAGCCTCTTTAGTCTTAGAAAATGAAACAATAGGAGTTTTCTTTGCAGGAGTTGGTCCTTTTTCAATAGCAATTGCAAAACTTGCAAAACCAAAAGAAATTATTTCCATTGAACTTAACCCTATTGGTGTTAAATATATGGAAGAAAATATTTTAAAAAATCAAATGGAAAAAATAATAACACCAATAGAAGGAGATGTTAAAGAAATATCTAAAAGATATCCAAACTATTTTGATAGAATACCAATGCCACTTCCAAAATCTGCAGAAAATTTTTTAGATGATGCAATTTTTTCAATAAAAGATCAAGGAATAATACACATTTATAATTTTGTATCTAAAAATGAACCATTTAAAGAAATTGAAAAAATAATAAAAGAAAAAGAAAAAAAGAATAATTGTAAGATAGAAATAATATTTAAGAAAGTTATTAGAAGTTTTTCTCAAACCACTGTACAGATTGTAATGGATTTAAAAATATCTAAAGATCTTTCTTAAGTTTAGGTTTCTTTTTAGAAGTTTTAGATTTAGAAACTTCTTTTGGTTTTACTTCTTCTTTTTTCTTTGAAGGTTTAATTTTTGAAACTATTTTTTTAACACTTTTAATAGAATCACTTTTTTCATTTTCAGAAAGAAGTTTCTTTCTTTTCTCAAGTTCAATTATTTGTTTATCAATAATTTTCTTTTCAAACTCAACTGAAGAAGTATCATAAACCATTTTAGATTTAGAATCCTTTAAAACATCTTTATTTTTTATTCTTTCAAGCTCTAAAAGATATTTATCTCTCATTTCTTTATAAGTGAAAGGACTTATTTTTCCTTCAATTAATTTTTCATCTAAATAACCTATTTGTTTAATTATTCCTTCCTTTGAATGATGTTTTTTAAATCTTTCAACTTCAAAGACAATTGTTAAAACCATTAAAAACAAAGCTGCAACAAATAAATAAAGATAAACATCTTTCTTCTCTTTTGAATAAATATAGATGTTTTGAGAAGAAGTTTCTTTTTCTTTACTTACATTTTCATCTTCATCAGAAACAATAATTACAGAGCCTTGATTTGAAGAACTAATATCAATGACTAAAGTTTCAAGATCTGTATTTAAATAATAATCAAGAACTATTATTTCTGTTTCATAAAGATAATGTGCAAAATTAAGTATAGAGTTTGCAACATTTAATTGAGATTTTGCTTTTTCTTCATCTTTATTTTTATAGAAATCATGAGCATTTTTATAATAAATACCATGATCTAAGAAAGTTTTAGACCAAACATAATTTTCATTATTCATTGCACTTTGATTTCTTAAATCTTTAGTTAATTGATCATATTTAATATTAAAATCATTTAATGTAAAATTATTTTTACTGTCTTCTTGTGTTTTTATAACAGCTAAAGCAGTTGCTGAATCATAAAGTGAAGTTACATACCATCCTCTTTGATAATTAATCTTTGCAGCATTAAGTCTTCTTTTTAAATCTTCAGTATCTGCTATGTTTGGAGCAACTAAAATTAATTGATTTTCAACAGATATAATGCTTTCTTGTGCTTTTTCTTTAAAAAAGTTAGATTCTACAAACTTTAAATCATTATTTGTTGTAATTGATGCATCTAAAAAATCATTTGCAATTTCTGTCCATGCTAAAGCATAAGCATATTCTTGTATTTTTGAAAAATTATTTATAGTTTGCTTTTCTTTTAAAGATTCAACTTTATCTCTTGCCCAAGTAATTCTTTGTCTTCCACCAACACACCATTCTAAATATTCAATTGAACAGTTGTTAGATCTATTTTCTGTTAAAGTTATTTTTTCATCAAGTTCAGAAACTCTAAGATCAAAAATAATTGAAGAATCTGCTAAAATTGATGGGTTTGTAATAATTTCTTCAACAGAGATTATATTAATATAAGCTAAAAAAGAATTATTTGCTGCTGAATAAAAATAATTATTTTCATAAAACTTTTTTGAATTTTCAACAAGTTCTTCAGAATAAGTAACTGTTGATAAAAGTGTATCTAGAACATCTAAATCTTTTATGTTAGAGGAAGATATTTTAGAATTAATTGAAGATAATTTTTCTTCAGTATTAAGAATATATTCTTCAGTTATTTTTTTTAAAGGCTCGACTGCTTTAGAATATTCAATTTTATTATAAACAAAATCATCTACTTTTTCTTCTTGAATAGAATTTACATCAATTGAAGAAACATCTCTAAAAGCATAATCTAGAACATCATCAATAGTTGATACTTCAATAATCTTTAAACCCCATTCATTATAAGCATGCTCAATTAAATCAACTTGTTTAATTTCATCATCTTCATTAATCACTTGAGATCTATTTCCTTGAGGTATGAAAAATAAATCAATACCTATTTCAGAAGCTTTTTTTGCTTTATAATATATTCCACCAACATCTCCAATATATCCGTCAATTGAAATTGAACCAGTCATACTTACATTTTCAGGAACAGGAGTATCTTTAAACATTGAAATTATTAAAAGAGCCATTGCACCACCTGCAGATGGACCATCTATAGTGTGTGCATTTGAAGTAATATCAACTGTAAAATCATACTCTTGCTTAATATCTTCTTTTATAACTGAATCTGCAACTGCAATTGCATTTTTAAAAGATTCTTGTGTTGAAGAACCTACTATTGATTCATCTATTGAAGAATATATTTTTCCAGTACCAGGTATAATTTTTACATTTAACTGTGCATCTTTTGCACTTGTTTCACCAGATACTGCAAAAATCTTCATATTAGCATCAGAAACTAATGCGAAAAGATTAGGCATTAAAAGTATTAAAAATAATAATATTGCAATTGATTTAATTTTCATGTTTTCTTCCTCTCAAATAAATAGTTTTCAATATAATATATATCATATAATATTTATTTAAAGGTTACTTTTTCTTGTTTTTGAAAAGAAGATTAAATTTTTTAGTTGTAGAAAGAATATTTTTCCTTCCTTTTTTTTCAATTGCAATTAAATCTAGTTCTTTAAGTATTTTTAAGTCTTCAAAAGGTCTTTTCTTACTTATTTTTGATTGTTCAACAGGAGCATTTAAAGAAATAAAAGCTAAAGTTTTAAGTTCAGATTTTGAAAGAGTTGTTCCTGTTGCAAAAATATTAAAAGAATGGAATTCTGGTTTTACAACAATCTCTAATTTTTTATTATCTTTAATAATTGAAAGAGAAGTTTTTCTTTTATTATAATCATTAATTAAATCATCTATCTGAATATCAATTATTTTTTTATCAATATTTGGAAATGAAGAATAAATTTTTGAAATTAAAGTTGATTTTGGAGATAGAAACAAAATAGCTTCTATTGCTTGTTTTAAATAATCACTACTTGTTTGGTCCATTATAAATCACATGTTAAAATTATTCATTTATTGCAACTAATGTTTCATTTCTTTCAGGCATAGTATAAGTAAAAGTTTCTTGATTAGAAATTCTACTTGAAGTACTTCTCTCTACCCAATAAATATTATTATTAGATTCTACTGATGAAATCATTTTTATAGAAACAATAACATTTTCTCCTGCTTGATATTCTCCATCTCCAGATAAAGTAGCTGAAACACCAGTTTCATTTTCTAAAGTTAAAGTATAAGTTTCTGGCTCAGAAGATTCTGATTGAAAAGTTGCAGTTACATTTCTTGCTTGAGTCATGGAAACTGTACAAGTAGATCGAGATCCTGAACAAGCACCTGACCATTCTATAAAATCATAACCTGGTATTCGATTTATAATTAAAGTAACTGAAGTTCCTGAAGAATAATTTTGAGAACAATCAGCTCCACAATTAATACCTGGAGGATTTGAAGTTACAGTTCCATTTCCAGAAACATTAACAGTTAATGTATAATTTTCAGGATCTGGTTCATCTGGTTCATCTGGTTCATCTGGATTAGGATCATCTCCTCCAGGATTAGGATTAATATTATCTATTTCTTCAACTTGAGAAGAATCATTTAAATCTTTAATAAAACCATCAACTGTTGAATCTATTCCTTCATTAATTTTATCTGATTGATTTACTTTCTCATTTGAAAAATTAATAAAGGTTGTAGCTAGAACAATTGTTCCTAAGACTAAAATACCAACAATAATTACCATCTCTAAAGATACTTGAGCTTTTTTACTTTGAATCATATTTTAACCACATTTTTATAAAATTATTCTAATCCACCATCAATAATAGTCCAACCATAGTCATTAATTAATTTATTTCTAGAATCTACAGCAGAATTATCATAATTTACTGCTGTTGCTCCTAATGTTACATTAGTTTTTAAATTATCTAAACTACTCCATTTAATTAAAAGTTTAGTATAATTTACAGTAGATAAAGCATAATCAAACATATGATCCATATCAATTACATTTGAAACATTCCAAGAACTAATATCTTGATCAAAACAAATATCACTAACACTAAAAAAACACATAAACATCCTATTCATATTTGTAACATTTGAAACATCCCACATACTTATATCTTGATTAAATGAATAATTATTATAAAACATAGAAGACATATCAGTTACATTTGAAACATCCCAATTATTCAATGGTTGATTAAATCTAGTACATCTAAACATTGAAGACATATTAGTTACATTTGAAACATCCCAATTATTTATAGAAGTATTAGTCCATGAAAATACACCATTATTTGGAGGATTACTTACACTACAATTTTGATAACCACTAAAAGTACCTGCTAAATTTGTAACTCCATTTAGATCAGGAACATCAGTTGCAGTTACAACTAAATTTGTAGCTCCAGAGAAATAATATCCATTATTTCCGAATTTTAAATTACCCCATTGACTAATTTCTGTTAATTTTAATTTATCTCCAGAATTATTAAACCTAAAACCTTCAATAAAACCAGTTATTACAACAGTGTAAACTCCTGGTGCTGAATATGTATGAGTTTTATCAGGATCACTATAACTTGTAACCTCAGATGTAGTTCCATCTCCCCAATAAACTTTAAAATTATAATTATTACTATAATAAGAAGCAGAATCTAAAGGTAATGTAATTTGATTTGCACTGGAAGATCCAGTACTAATTTTTGTAGTATCCCATTTAGATATAAATGCATCTGAAGTAGGTATAAAATTTGCAGTTAAATTCACATTACTTGAAGGCATTGTATAACTAAATGAAGGATCTGTACTAACTACAGTACCATTTTGATCAATCCAATTTACATAAGAAAATTCAGCAGTAGAAGTTATAGATATTTTTGCAACATCTCCAGGATTATAATTTCCTGCACCATTTAAACTAATATGTACTGAATCTGGATTTTCAATTAAATTTAAATTATAAGCAACAGGCAAACTAAAAGTTGCAGTTACATTTTTAACTTCAGTCATAGAAACAGAACAACTAATTTGAGATCCAGAACAAGCACCTGACCATCCTTCAAAAACATATCCTGAAACTGGAGTTGCATTTAATTGAACAGATTGTTGATCAGGAAAAGTTGCAGAACAGTTTGTTTGTGATTCTAAACAATTAATTCCAGAAGGATAAGTTTCAACAGTTCCTCCAATTGTTTTAGTTAAATTTAAAGTATAACTATTTGGAAGATTAAAAGTTGCAGTTACATTTCTTGCTTGAGTCATGGAAACTGTACAAGTAAGATTAGTTCCAGAACAAGCACCTGACCATCCACCAAAACTATGACCTGTAACAGGATTTGCAGTTAAAGTAACTGAAGTTCCTGAAGAATAATTTTCAGAACAATCAGAACCACAATTAATACCTAAAGGACTTGAAGTCACAGTTCCATTTCCCGCACCACTTAAAGATACATTTAAAGTATAAGTTGATGGAGCTGTTGATGAAAAATTTGCAATTAAAGAAGTATTTGAATTTAAAGTAAAAGTATATGGATT
>JAQVRT010000041.1 GCA_028700905.1 Candidatus Iainarchaeum sp.
AATATAATGTGACTAAAAATGAATATCTTGGAGAATATTCCTCTGCAAATTTAGAAGAAATTATTGAATATGATGGTGATTTTAGAGGAAAATTTATTGAGAAGGGAGATTTAATTTTTACTGAAAAAAATTATTTTGCTCAATTTAATTATTATCCTTTGCCTGTAAATTCATCTTCTGATATTACCCCTAATTCTAATGATGATTCTTCAATAAAATTAAATTATGAAATTGTTGAGGGTAATAAAATTAAACTTATTTCAAATGATAATGATGCTATTATTTATTATACTTTTAATGATGATTTTCCTAATATTGAAAGTTATTTAAAAACTTCTTTAAAAAGTGACTCTGGTATAGCTTCTTTACATGAGCTTCATTTAATATCAGGCTATGAAAATTTAACTAAAATTTATAATAGCCCTGTTCAAATCTCTGATGGACAAAAATTAAATGCAATTGCAGTAAATGTGAATAATTTAGTAATAAGTAATTATCTTGAAGGAATTACTCTTTCATCTTCTGAAAAATCAGAAAGTTCAGAATCATCCTCTTCTTCATCTTCTCAAAGCAATAATTTTTCAATAAACTTTAAAGAAGATAAAAAAACAGATGATGTAATCTGTGAAAAAGAAACAAAAATCTGTTATGTTAAGTCAAATACAGATACAAATGTTGATTTAATTGCAAATAAAGTAAATGATGGAAATGTTTATTTTGCAATTAATAATTTGACTAATAAATCTAATCCCTCTTTTAATAATCCAATTTTAATTTCAAATAATCTAAAACTAGGAAATAATCTTGTAAATTATAATAGTGAGAATACTGAATTTAAAGTAAATTTATCTCAAAGTATAACCGGTAATTATATTATTTCTTCAAAACAAGATAATACAAATGTTGATAAGTTATATTTTGTATTTTTACCTGACGAAAACTTTGAAGATTTAGTAAAATATAAAACTTTACAAAAAATAATAAATTCTGTATATTGTGATGGTTGTAAAATTCCAGATTGGATGCCAAATGGATTAATAATTGATAATCAAAATTTATCTACTAGTGATCCAGATTGTAAATACACTGATGATTTTGAAATTTTATGTGATTTTACTATCTTTAATTTAGACGATAAAATTGGAATTAAAAATATTCCTGAATCTCAAGTAACTGGTGGTGATACAACTTATTTCTTTACAAATCTAAAAGAAACTTATTTTTTAGAAATGAAAGATAAAATTCCTAATAGCTTAAATTCAAGTGATGTCACAAAAACTTTTTTTAAAGAATTAAGTTCGAAATTAAATGAATCTGAACTTAAATCTTTATTTGCAATTATTGGAGCTGAATCAAGTTTTAATAAAATGGCTATAGGTGATAAAACAAATGTTAAAGGTCCTTCTTATGGTTTAGTTCAATTAAATGAACAATTAAGAAATAATCAAACAGAATATAATAAATTAGATCAGTATTTACCTGAAGCTCATAAAGGATTTAAAAAATATCAAAATTATTTTAAAAATATAAAAGAAGATAAATCAGATTTAGTTGATACAAATTATTCTGTGTATCTTGCATATGCTGTTTATAAATCAAGTCAAGATGAATTAAATAGTAAGATAAATAATTATAATTCTTTTTCTCCAATAGATAAATTATTTATTCATTTTTATAGTCATCAAATAGGTTTGACTGCAACAGTTAATTTTTTTAATGGATATGATAGAAATAAAAAAGCAATCATGGATTGTATAAATAATCCTAATGCTTATAATACTTTTGAAAATAGATTAAATTGTGTTGCTGTTATTGGTTCTGTAAGAAAACTTGCATGGTACTTATATGCAAATAAACATTGGAATACTTTAAAAGGCGAAGGTAATAATCTTAATGGAACAACTTCTACAGATAATGTTAATCTTCCTTATGTTATGTCCGGTACTTCAAAACTTTATATTCATACAAAAGATGCGCCTACTACTTTAAATTGGGAAAATGCTGTAAACTATTGTAAAGATATGAATAAAGAAGTTGGTTTAGGGTATGATGATTGGTATCTTCCTAGTAAAGAACAAATGACTGCAATTTGGAATGCATGTCCTGATCCAACCAAATCACGTGAATGTATGAATAATAATATATATAATAAAATAAATGGTTGGATAAACTTAATGCCTTATTATTATTGGACAAGTTCCGAGTACGGCTCGTCCGATGCTTATAGGTTCGATATGGACAATGGCTACATCACCACTAATAATAAGAGCAATAACAAGGATGTACGTTGTGTTCGCGACCATTCACCATAGGTTTAAAATGAGCTGTATGCTCGTTTTAAATCAACAAGATGTCCAGCGGACATCTTGAAAAGGGTTGTGTGTGTGAGTGGTTTTGGCAGGAGCGAGCAGCGCCGCGACTGATATTCTATTTTTTTAAAAATTATTTTTTTTAAAATGCTAATAATATATATTAAAATATTTTTTTTCTATTTACTTAATACTTATTTATAAAATAATTATAAATAGTTTAATAAAAATAAATAAATCATTAAAATAATAAAAAAGAAATATCTCCTTCTCTTTTAGAAATAAATATTAATAAAGAGAAACAATTCTCTTTTTATTTCTTTATTTTATATATATTATATATGATTAAAAGATATTTTACAATAATTTTCTTTATATTTCTAATAATAGGTTTATCTGTTCCTATTTTTTCAGCAGAAATTAACCTAAATCCTTCTAAAACTTATTACTACAACCAAGAAATTGATCTAGGAACAACTTCTCTTCCAGAAGAAACTTTCTATGTAAACCTAAAAATAACTTCTGAAAACAGAACTTTATTTGAAAGAGATTTTTTAAAAGATGAAGCTTTTAACATCCCTTTTATCTTTCAAGACTTCTATCCTTCTTCTTTAACTTTAACTTATAATTATTTTTCAGTTTCTAAAGATTTACTTGAAACAAAAGAAGCTTCTTTACTTTTAACAAAACTAAACCAAGAAATTGAATATTTTTTCTGTAATGAAATTGAGTGTGAAAAAGAACTTTTTGATGTTATTGAAGAAAATGAAGATTTCTATCTTTCCTCTTCTCTAAAAAACATGTCTTTTACAGTAAAGATAACTTCACAAGATTATTTAAAAGATTATAAAGAAGTATCTTTACCTTTAAAACTTAATTTAAAAGAAGGAGTTTATTCTTTAGAGATTTCAACAATTCTTGATGATTCAATATTTTCAAAGACTTTAGATGTTATTGTAGTCTCACAAGATCAGATTTCTTCTCCTGAAAAAAATCCTTCAGATCTTGAAGGTTTAGGTTCTGGTGTTCAAGGTGTTCCTTCTCAAAATATTTTTCAAAAAATAAAAAGTAACAGCTTACAAGATAACTTAAGAAGTTATTGGTATATTCTCTTAATAATTATTATTTTATTATTCTTAATATTTAAAAAAAGAAAAAAAGAACCTATGCAAGAAAATATTAAAAAAGAAAGTTCTCTTTCAAGAAGAGAAGCAAGAAAAATGCATTTATTTATATTATTAATAATCATTTCTTTATTTTCACAAATTACTTTTGCAAACTTTGTTGATAAAGAATACGAGTTTAGTTACTTTACTGATGATTATAAACTGTTAGAAAAAAATTTTCCTCAAGAAAACGAAATTTCTTTATATCTTACAAATTTAAAGCAAAGTAATTCTTATTTTTTACCTTTAATAAACCATACAAACCAATCTTTAATTAATCCTCAGAAAAAAGAACTTTATCAAGGTACACTAGAATATATTCCAATATCTTCTTTATTTGCAATTGATATAAATAAATCACAAGGAAATTATGCTCCTTTCTTGCCAAATGAACAATATTCTCAATATTGTAAACCAGTTTTAGATTATTTTAAAAATCATCCTGTTAGTACAAAAGTAGATTTAATAAACAGAAATAAATTTTATTTAACAAATTATATTGGTTTTTCAAAAGAATGTATAGATGAGCTTATCTCTAAAAGATGGCTTCAAGAAAAATATGTTTTAGCAGAAATAAAATATTCTCCTAAAGATTTTGATAATCAATCAAAAATTATTCAAGAAGAATTATTTTTTGAAAGTGATTTATTTTCAGATTCATTAACTCTTCCAATAAACATTATTAAAACAGATTCTGCAGTTGTCTACACTTATCCAGATCCAAAAAACTATAACAGCATAAGACTTGAAGTTGAGGAAAATGGTTGGATCTTAAGTAATAGAGTTAATTATCCTTATAGTTTTACAGAAATGGAAACAGTTTTTACTTTTAATTTAACTGAAGGTGCTTTTGGTTCCTTTAGATATACTCTTAATAATTATAATGAAAATTATGCAGATGTTACTGTTAATTATTTAGATAAAGAAGAATCTTTATCTTTTAGTAATTTTTTATCTTCAAGTTATTTTTCAATAAACGATAGTAATTTTAATACTGATGTTATAAGTAAATTAAATAGAAATAATGGTCATTTAATATTTAATAATTATCAATTATATAATATTGTGGAAAACAGAAGAAAAAGAAGATTATCAATAAATGATAATTATCAAGATTCTTTAAATGTTTTATCAAGAAAAGAATATTCTTTAGTATATACTCCTTCTTTTTATAATGAAAATAATTTTTATCTTCATTTAAATTCAGGAAAATACTTAAACCCAATAATTAAAGGTAACATGCATTTATTTTATGATGTTGATCCTTTACTTTTTAAAACCATTGATTTGTTTATGATAAATAACGATAATGGTAGATATTATTTTTCAGAAAACATGGCAAACTATAATTATAGTACAACAAGTTTCCTTCTAGAAAACGATACTGTTAAAATCAATGAAATCTATTCTTCAAAAGACTATACTTCTTTCCATATTCTTTTTAAAGATGAAAATGTACCTATAGTAATTTCAACAGATAGAAAAAATATTCTTTCAACAAAAGATCCTTATTTCTATATTTATAAAGATTATTTTATAATGACTTTAAATGGTACTTTAAGAGTTTATAAAAATAAAAATATAAATATTACAGAAAAAGTAAACACTTATAGTAATTATGATGATAAATTTTTAACATTAACAGGCAGAAATCCAGATTTTGATAAAAATCAAAACATTTATTTTACAAACAATCTAAAATTATTTAATGACTATATATATGATGTCTCAACAGCACAAGACCTATCTTTAATTGAACAAAAAGTATTTTGGGCAAATTCTTTTAAAAAAGCAGACTTAGAAGTTGATGATTGGTTCTCTGAAAATAGTTTTTGTGATTCTAATCTTTCAATGGAAGATTTTAACAAAGTTTCTGAAAATCTAAAAAGACTAAATTTTACAATTCTTAAGTACCCTAATCTTAATTTAACTCCTTTTAGTAATGTTCTAGAAAATACTAAAAACTATATTATTCCAAGAAACACTTTTACAAAAGAAAATTATAATTTTTTATGTAATTATACAAAAGAAGATTCTTTTAGAAACTATTCTAATATTATTTTAAATTCTTCAGAATATTTAAATGATCAAAATAGTTTTATTGAACAACTTTCTTTTTTCCAAACTCCAATCTCTCAAATATATGGTCATCCTGATAATTATAAAGCAAAATATTTATCTGATTATTTTACTTCTTATAAAGAAGGTATTATTTTTATAGATGAAAATAATATTATTAAGGGTGCTTCTTCTCTAAATTTTAAGGATGATTATTCTTCAGTAATTGATTTCTTTTCAAATTATTTAGTGTTTGACAGATTATCTATCTTTTATCCTGATAATTTAGTTTTTAGTTTTGAAACTTCTGAAAATTTAGCAACTA
>JAQVRT010000042.1 GCA_028700905.1 Candidatus Iainarchaeum sp.
TTTAATGGTTTTAATAAAAAAGATTTTTTAAAATATTTTTCTAATTTTCTAGGATCTTTTGAAAAGAAAGTATGAAGTAACAATCTAATAAATCTATATCTTAATCTTGCATATTTATGATAAAGAGCAATAGTTATTACTCCTTCTTTTTTTAAAAGAGAAGTTAGTTTTTTAAATCCTTTATAAGCATCTTCAGTATGATGTAAAACCCCTATTGAAAAAATATAATCAAATGTTCCTAAATCACTTAAATCATCATTTAAAATATCTTTTTGTAAAATTTTAATATTTAATTTTTCATCAATTACTCTTTTTCTAAGAACAGACAACTGTCCAGAAGATAGATCAATTGCAGTTACCTTTGCCCCTTTTTTTGCAAGGAAAATAGATTTTTCTCCAGTTCCACACCCTGCATCAAGTATTTTCTTCCCCTTTAAGTCTTTTAGATCTACTATTGAATAAGAAACAATACCTGAAATAAGTTTATTATGTTTTTTTCTTTGACGATTAGTATAAAGCTTAACTAAAGGGTAATTATAGTTGTCATAATAATTTTTTACTTCTTTCATAATTTAATCAATGAGTTTAGTTTATTAAAAGTTATTTCTTTAGTACTTTTTACAATTAAAGAAGTTTTTAATTTTTTAAAATCAGTAACATTTGTAAATTCTGACAACACACCTACAGATTTAAGTCCAGCTCTATGAATAGAAACAATACCTTGAAGAGAATCTTCTATTCCTACACATTCATTTGATGAAAGTTTTAAAAAAGTTAAAGGATTATAAAAAGCATCTTTGTAAGGTTTATGTCTTTTAATATCTTCTGAAGTTAAAATTAAATCAAAATAATCTAAAATATTATATTTATTAAGTAAGAATAAAATATTTTCTCTTTCATTTGAAGAAGAAAGAACTATTTTAATATTTTTTTTCTTTAATGTTTTTAAAAGATTAATTATCCCTGGATTTGGTTTTATTTCTTTTATAAAAGAATAAAAAATATCATGTTTTTCAGAAATATAATCTGAAAGCTTTATTGAAAGATTATATTTTTTATTTACATATTTTAGAAAATCTTTAGTTGTTGTTGCAAGATTTTCTTTATGTTCTTTTTTTGTAAACTTAATATTATATCTTTTAAAAAAAAGTTCTCTAGTCTTAAGATAATATTTAGCAGAGTTAAATAATACTCCATCAAAATCAAAAATTACAGCTTTTAACATAAACTTACACCTATTAATAAAAATTATTAATTATTTTAAAAAAAAAGAAAAAAGAAAAAATGATTTTTAAAAAAAAATCATCTATCTTTCCATGCAGCCATACCTATTACTACTAAAGATACAACAGGTATTAAAGCAAGCCAACCAGGATAATTTCTTTTTTCAAAGATTCTCCACAAGGATACTATATATAAAATTAGTAATGCAAACCATCCTAAAATAGGTATTAATACTAAGAATATTAATGCCCAATGGAATCCACCAAGCTCTAAAATCATTGCAATATTTGCAACAGGTATCCATGAAAGCCAAGGATATTTATATTTTAACTTTTTTCCAATAGTTTGGAATGCAAGTGCTGTATAAACATATATCGCTAAATTTATTAGATTAGCTAATAAAGCAAGACCTGCAAAAATAGCAATTATACCACCTAATGCTTCAGGACTAGCTGTCATATTAGTGCTGTCAACTGCAGCAAATAACATATTTGAAAACATTTATTTACGCCTCCGTTTTTAATTGTAATTTATAACATATATAATATATAAAAGATTTATAAAGGTATTATTTTTATAAATACCCTTAAATTTCTTTTAAAAACCCTTAAATTTCATCTACAGAATAAACAAAATCTAAATCTATTTTATCATATGAGAATAATTCTTCATCTTTAAAAAATCTTGCAATTTCAATATCTGAAGAAACTTGTGAATCTGAAGCATGTACAACATTACATTGACCACTTAAAGAATAATCTCCTCTAATAGTTCCAGCTTCTGCTTCATAACCTTTTGTAACACCTACAAGATTTCTAACAACTGTAATAGCATTAACCCCTTCAACTACAAGTAAAACAGAAGGAGCACTTTGCATAAATCTTTTTAAATGAGGAAAAAAAGGCTTATCTTTTAAATGAAAATAATGTTCTCCAATTAAGTCATCATTTAAGTGCATCATTTTAAGACCAACAAGTTTTAGTCCTTTTCTTTCAAATCTATGTAGGATTTCTCCAACAAGACCTCTATTTAATGAATCTGGTTTAAAAATAACTAATGTTCTTTCCATATTTAACACCTCTAAAATTATTTTCTTTCTAAAATATATATGTATCTGTTAATTTTTGAATCGTTTGCAGCAGCATAAAAAATAGGATTTTCAATTGATACTTGATTTGTAATTTTTGATGTATCTAAATAACTAAAACCATTATTTAAGAATACAGAATCAGAAACTTTTAATAATTGATTATCATATGTCTTAAGTTCTGGTAAAATACATACAATTCTTGTCTTTGGTTTTAAATTACTATAAAGATTTCTAAATAAATCAGAATAAAGTTTATTTAAAGAATCAACTATACTTTTAGCTCTTAAAAAATTTGGTAATTTAGAGATAAAAGGACCCATGTATGGTTCAAAAACAACTCCATCTGCAGAAAAATTAAGTTTAGATGAGTCACCATGAAGTACAGTAAAATCATTTGTATATTTAAAATAAGAAACTGCCCAGGCTAAATTTTTCTTAGAGCTTATAACTTTTTCTCTTTCTTTGTCAATTCCTAAAACATTATATCCTTTTGATAACCCTTCTATTAAAAAATTTCCAAAACCACAAAAAGGATCTAAAATTCTTTTACCTTTTTTAAGACCTAAAATATTTATCATTATTTTAGTTAATCTAAAAGAAGTTGAATATAATTTTTCTTGTTCAGGTCTTAAGGTATCTTTTTTAATAATATCTTTAGGAGAATAACAAACAACTGCATAACCTAAATAATATTTATTATCAACTTTTGTAAAAAAAATTTCAAAACCTTTATCTAAAGAATAAGAAAAATAATTATTAGGATTAATGATTGTATTTTCTTTTTTATCTTTAAACTTTTTTGCTTTTTTTAAAACACCTTTAACTTTCTCTAGTTTAAATTGTTCTTTAAAAGATTGTTTTACAAAATCAAGATCATCTTGAGAAATAAATTTATATGAGATTCCATAATTAAATTTCTTTGAATAATCTTTATCAAAAAAATTTAAAAAATCACTAGAAATTTTATTAGAACTATAAAAAACTTTATAGATCCTAGTAGTTCCACCTAAATCATCTATGATTTTTGAAAAATCTACTTTTTGTTTAAAATCAAAAATAGCATAAGTATCTGTACTTGTAATATAAGAAAAGGAAATGTTATTTAGTTTAAAATAAGAAAATACCTCAAGTATTGATAATTTATAATCCCTTCCAAATAAAAATAAGTACATATATTTCAAACACTAATTGTTTATATTTTTTTTAAAAAAATGAAAAAATAAAAGAAGAAAATTACTTCTTCTTTTTATCATCTTTTTTAGCAGCAGGAGCAGCTTTACCAGCTGGAGCTTTTGCATCTTTACCAGCAACAACTTTACCTTTTGCAGCTTTAAGTTCTTGTGCTTTTGCTTCTTCTGCTTTCTTTTCTTCTTCTGCCATAGCAGCAAGTTTTCTTCTCTTCTTTGTAGTTCCAACAGATTTTAAGTTGTCTTTATTTTCTTCAATTACAACTTTCATTCTACAAGGAAGTTTAGAATCAAGTCTTTCAAAGACTTTTTTTACAAATTCAACATTTGCTTCATCAACTAAAACACTAAATAATTTTTGATTAGATTTAACTCTTGCAGCAACACCAACAACTTTTCCAAAAGGGCATTGACTCATACCTTGTTGAATTCTGTCGGCTTTAGCACCTTGAGCTTGTTTATTTTCTCTTAAGAAAAATTGAGGATATACTCTTAATTTCATATAGAAATTTTGAGCAGTTAATTTTTTATTTAAGTTTCTTACAACAGTTGTTCTTACAGATTCTAAAGCAGAATCTCTAATTTGTATTTTTTCAGCAGTTACATAATGAACTACATGAGAATATTGTTTTTCTCCAAAACCCATATGATATTGTCTAACTTTAATACCTGGAGTTCCGCCTACATAGTTCTTTCTATGCACTCTTTTTGCAACTCTTGTATATGCTCTTTTATTTACTTTTGGATTATAACAATGTCCTGGTCTAACACCCATAAATACTCACCTATAATTTTAAATTTTTTTATAAATTAACTCCTTTATTTTAAAGTTTTACTTAGTAACAAAGAAATTGTCTAATATAATATATATATAGAAAAGTATATAAAGGAATATTTTAAACTTAAAAATAATATTTTATACTTAAAAAATAGATACAAACTAATTAAATTGAAAGTAAGAACAGGGATCTGTTATATAGGATAACAGTGTGCTCTTACCTTCTTCTTTCTGCCTTTTTTTTCTATTTGTGAAATTAGGTAATAGATTACCGTAAATATTATTGATAAAACTCTTTTTATAGGTATGGGGGTTGTAAAAAAAAACTAAAATAAGAAAAAAGTTTAGAAAACTAAACTCTTTTATGTTGAAGATTTAAATATGTAATTAACCATAATCATTTACAATCATGCTATAAACACGTCCACTATTAGTTACATAAGCACCCCATTGACCAGAATTTCTAGTTGAGTGAGTAACATCATAAAGCCAATTTGCAGGTTCTGGATCTCCAACTTCCCAATATTTACATTTCTTTGAAGATCCAAAAGAAGAAATTTTCATATAATATTGTCCTGAATTAATTTTCCAAGAACCATCTACATCTGCACTAGTTATCTTAGAACCCCCATAATAAAACCAAGCACCACTTTGCTCATAATTATATCTAATATAACAAGTATAATATGCAGATGTACTTCCTAAATTAAATAAAATACCAGCTCTTCCCATATCTGCTGAAGGAGCAACAATTGCAGTAATTACAATATTATCTTCAGTAGTTAATCCACGATAAGCAAGACCAGGCCCACTATCCCAATTTGCAGACATACGAAAAGGATTCCAACTAATATCATTATGTGTACTCCATCCAGTACTTGTATCTAAATCATCATCATAAATAGGAGGAGACTCTATTACAACATTTATATTTGAACTTGTTGCAGTTCTTCCAGCACCATCTGTAACAGTAACTCTTATATATTTTGTACCTGCAGAAGTAAAATTATATGATGGATTTGAAACTGAAGATCCAAAAACAATCCAACTACTTGTACCATTAAGACTATATTCCCAAACATAAGAAGATACTCCAGAAACTGCATTACTTACAGAAGAATTAAAAGTAATATTTGGAGTTGCACTTGTACTATAGATAGTACCAGTTGTTGGAGAAGTAACACTTACAGCTAAAGGATCACTAATTAAAATATTTCCAACAGTATCAGAATAAACTTGATTAATAGGAGAAGGTCTTGAAGAATCTGTAACTAAAACTCTAAACTCATAAGTCCCACCTGTTGCAAAACCATTTGTTGTAGTATAACTATTAGAACCAAAATTTGTCCAACCAGTACTGTTTCTATTAAATTGCCATTGATAAGATTTAGTACCAATTGCATTTGAAACACTTACATCAAAATAAATCCCTTCACTAAGATTATAAACATCACTTGCATCAGGAGTATTAATAGTTGCTGTTAATGGAAGAACAAC
>JAQVRT010000043.1 GCA_028700905.1 Candidatus Iainarchaeum sp.
TGATTCTAAAAATGAAACCTCTTGTAATAATTTATTTGCGGCGGGCGATGTTACTGGGAAAATACCTCAAATTATAAGTTGTCATGGAGATGGATCAAATGCAATCTATTGGATACAAAAAAGAATTTAATACCATATTTAATTTTAATGTAAATATAGATAGTATTATTAAAGGAGAAGCAAAATTATTTTAATAATTGTGATTTTATGACTAAAATTATTGCTTATATATATACATTAATTGGATTAATTATAGGAATGTTGGATTGGATTTCTGGATTTAAATTTTCTTTAATTACTTTTGGTGGAGTAAAATGTGCTTTAGAAGGATCAGTAGATTGTGTAGCTAGTTTTATAGAAAAAATAATTGTTTTTACAATAAATTCTGCGATTTGGCCTTTATTATTGTTAAATTGGATAGTTAATAATTTTGTATTAGTAATAATTTTAATTATAATTGTAATAGTTTTAATTATATATTTTAAATTTAAATGAGCGCTTTTGACTTTTAGTTAAATTCCCGCCAGAAGCTTTTAACCAGTTTTGCTCTTGTTCACGCGCAATGTTTTTTCTTTTTCTTATAGAAATTAAGCTTTTCTAAACCATAAATACCCAATTGTAATTAAAAATAAAGCAATACAAATAGATGCAGCAGTAATTATTTCAGGATATTGATTATTAAAACCAAGAACACTTGTATGCTTAATAATAATCCCAAAATATGCCCATGCAAAAACTAAAATATAAGCAATATCTTTATTTCTAATACTGGTTAAAATACCAATAATAGTTCCTACTAAAAGAATAGCAATTGTCCAAATACTTTCACTAACACCAAAGCCACTCCACCCAAAACTAACAAGTAAAGCTGTAAAGTTTGCAATTGTTGCAACTGTTATCCATCCAAAGTAAATACTGAATGGAAGGGATAAAAAGAAAAAGTCTTTAAACTTATTTTTTCTTATAAGTAAATTAATTTTAATTAAACAAAACAATATACCTAGCATAAAGATTATAGATACCCATAATAAACCATAATGCCAAGAAAAGATCCATAATGCATTAAAAACAGAACTTATAATAAAATAAATACTTATCTTGTTTAATAATTTATCTTCTTTTAAACTAATTTTTTTAAAAGTTCCAAATTGATATAAAACAAATAAGCCTAATAACAAATAAATTATACCCCATATAGAAAAAGTAATTCCTGCAGGTGCAAATAAGTTAGGATAAAGGTCAGAAACTGCTCCTGTATCAATGTTATTTATTGGTAGGGCATTAGCTAAATAATTAACAATAATCATTACTATATAAGCTAAAGCTACAGATATTTTTCTTAATATAAAATTCATAATTATTTATTAAACCAAAACATATTTATATCTTGTTTATTTTTTCTTAAAAATATTATTCTTCAAATAAAATACATCTCTATTTATATTTTTTATGTTCTATTTTTTAATTATGCCTACAAATAAAGCTGTAAAAGCAATAATCTTTAATGAAGATAAACAAATGTTAATTTTGAAAAGAACTCCTCTCTACAAAAGAAAAGGAAAAATTAATGTTTCAAAAAAATATGCTCACTTAGATAAAACAAATATATATGATCTTCCTGGTGGAAGACTTGAAATTAATGAAAATATAAAACTTGGTCTTAAAAGAGAAGTTTTTGAAGAAACTGGTCTTAAAATTAAAATCTTAAAAAAAATTAGTTCTTGGCAGTTTATTTCTTTAGATAATAAAAAAATCGAAGTTACTAATTTTCTTTGTGAAATAAATAAAAATACTTCAAATAAAATAATCTTAAGTGAAGAACACGATAATTATAAATGGGTTGATCTTAAAAATATTAAAAGATATAATTTTAAAGATAAAAGTTTTTTTGAATTTTTAAAATATTTCTCTAAACAATAGATTTGTTTATAAATTAATTGCTACAAAGGTTATTTCTATGTATTTCTATATTATTGAGTTTGTTATAATTATTTTATTTATACTTACTATGATTCATTTTAAAAAAAATAAAAAATTTTTAATATTTTCATTTATCTTTGCATGCCTTTTTGAATTATTTGGAGTATTTATTTCAGGATATCTCTATTCTAGTGATTTTTTATTAAATATTTATGGTGTTCCAATCTTTATAATTTTATCTTGGGTTATAATCTTAACCACATCTTATAATTTAATTTCAACTATAACAAATCATAAATTAACAAAAGCTATTTTAGTTTCATTATCAGCAATTGCTTTAGATTTAGTTTTTGAAGCATCAGCTGTTTTCTTAGGTTTTTGGACTTGGAAAGTTACTGTTCCAAATATTTTAGTAAGTATTGATCCAGCTAATTTTATTGGATGGATGATTGTAAGTTTCTGTTTTGTTTATTTATATGAAATAAATTATAAAGCAGGGATTCTTTTTTCTTTTCCTTTTTATGTTTTTTTAGGAATTTCTTATAAAATTATATATGATTTAATTTTTAAAAATAGTAATATTGATCCTTTCTTCCCTTTCTTTCTTTTATTTACCATTTTATTTATTTTAGGTATTTACTTATTATATAAGAATTATAAGTTTTCTAAAAATAATCTCTGGTGGTATTCTTTTCTTTTAAGGGTGCCTTTTTTAATATTTGGAATTTTCTTTTCAATTAAATTTAAATTATTTATTGATAATTATATTCTTTTGTTTATTGTTATGGGTCTTTTAATTGAGATAGTCTTCTTATACCTTAGTTTCTCTTATAAATACAATAAATTAACTAATATATGAAATAGATTTCATTTATAAACATTCCTTTTCATAATTATATATATTTAATAAATTTTTAAGAGGTATGTAAATATGAATGCAAATAAACAGAAAAAAGTTAATTTTTTAATTAAAATTAATACTTATTTTTTAGCTGCTTTAATGCTTTATGCAGGAATAAACAAATTATTTATCAATGGAATTGATGGTGTAATTGGTATGCTTACTAATGCAGGTTTCTTTTTACCAGTATTTTTAGCGTGGGTTTTAGTAATTGCAGAAATCGGTTCAGGTATTATGCTTTTTACTGGTTTTTATAAAAAGTATGTTGTTTTAGTTCCAGCATTTATTATGCTTGTAATTACTTTCACAATTGCTTTTGGTAATTGGCAAAGTATGATACAACATTTATTGTTAGCATCTAATTATTTACTTATAGGATGTATTTCCTCTAAGTAATTTTTTCTTTTTTTTATTTAAAAATATTAATTATTAGTTCAATTATTTTATTTCTATTTTCAGTTCTTTTATCATATTCTGAAATTAAATATGTTGTAATATATAGATTTCCATCAATATTTTCAAGATATGGTTTTTTATAAATATTTACAAAATTAATCTTGTTGTTTAATATTTCTATTTTTTTATTAAGATCTTTAACATTTGATTTTATTGTCATTGAGACTTTAAAAGGCACTTTTCTATTTCCATAATTATAAATTGCTTTATCTATAAATATTTTGTTTGGTATTTTTATAAAATCATCATAACTTTCAGGAGTACTATCTAAATGCACATAAAAAATACCTATATGTTTTACATTTCCTTCTTCTTCTCCAATTTTAATATTGTCTCCAATTCTAAAAGGTTTTTTAATTAATAATATAAACCATACAAAAAAAGATAATAAGACTTCTCTTAAGGCAAATGCAAGTCCTGTCGCAAGTAATCCTGATATTAATGCAATATTTTGAATTGTAACTCCTATTTTCCAAAGTACAAATGCTGTTGCAAGAAGATATATCATAAAACTATATACTTTTTCAATAATTAATTTAGTTTCAATATCTTCTTCTTTTATAAACTTTATAGACCAAGAACTTGTAAATTGAATAATTACAGAAGCTATAAAATATGAGCTTATAATCACAGCTAATGTTTTTAATATATTTATTATTGCTATTGATAATGAAATTAAATTATAGCTATCAATTAATATTAATGAAATAAATAATATTAATATTGCCCCAAATATTAGTATAGTTTTGTTTAATAATTTATTATTTTTTGCTTTAAACATTTTCTTTTTAATCATTTATTATCACATAAATATTATCTACTGATTAGTTTAAAAACTATTATTTTTTATTTTAAAAAATCTATTTATAAACCTTTAGAAATATAATTATTTTATAAAACGGAGTTGATATTTTATGGTTGTAAAACAAAATGATTGGATTGAAGTTGAATATACCGGAAAGCTTAAAGACGGTAATGTTTTTGATACTTCAAAGGGAAGAGAAACCTTAAAGTTTAAGGTTGGAACTGGTATGGTTATTCCTGGTTTTGATGCAGCTGTAATAGGTATGGATGAAAATACTGATAAAGATTTTACTATTCCTTTTGCAGAAGCTTATGGACCAAAAAACACAGAAGCAGTTGAAATCCCTAAGACATCTTTTAAAGATGTTGCAAATTTAGAGAAGGGTAAAAGTTATAATTTTATGACAGATATGGGTCTTATAAAAATAGATGTTGAAGAAGTTTTAGATGAAAAAATTAAAGCTACAGTAAATCATCCTTTAGCTGGTGAAGATTTAACTTTTGAAATAAAACTTGTAAAAATTTTATCTCCAGAAGAAGCTAAATCTTATGAAGATGCATTAATTGCTCAACATAAAAATCATGAACATACTCATTCTCATCAAGAAGGTTCTTGTGCATGCGGAGATCCTGATTGTGAATGTGATGATGATTGTGATTGTTCTAGTTCAGATGATGATTGTGGTTGTGGACACGATCATTAGTTATTTAAATATAAATAGGATGTATTTATGAATAAGTTTCTATATTTATTTAGAAAGTTTTCTGCATATATCTTATTTATTTCTACTTTACTTTCTTTTATTTTTTCAGATAATGAATTTTTAAGTATTTTATTTGTATCAATTGCTTTTGTTGCTTTTTTTAAAATAAATATTTTTGAATTATTTAAGAATAAAAGATATTTATCAAAATTAGAATTATTTTTTTCAATTTTATTATTTGTAAAAGTAATTTTATTATTTGATGTAAATATATTTTATAAATATTTAAGTTATTTTTTTGGTTTATTTTTTTTAATAGTTTATTTTTTATTTTTCTCAAATACACAAAATATGAATACAAATATTTTAGGTGTGAAAAAAGATTCTAACTCTCAAGAAGAAGATTTTGAAAATAATAATTTTGAAGATGATCAAGACTATGATGATGATTCTCAAGAAATAAAAGAAGATTCTGATTTTCAATTAGAAGATGATTTTCAAGAAGATGAAGATGATTTTCAAGAAGATGAAGATGATTTAGACGAAAATGAGGATATTTCTAAAAAACATTAAAAATAATTCCTTTATATTTTTTTTGCTTCTATATTATATTATACTTGTTATAAAAAAGCAGGGGTTCCCGAGTGGTCAAAGGGGCACGGCTAAGAACCGTGTGCTTAGTGCTTCGCAGGTTCGAATCCTGTCCCTTGCATTATATTATTTTAAATGCTCGAATAGTGTAGCCCGGTAATCATATCAGACTCTCACTCTGATGACGGGGGTTCGAATCCCCCTTCGAGCACTTATATTTTTTTAAAATAAAAAGTCTATTTAATAATTTTTAATTGTTATTATTTTGTGTTTTATTATGATTTTCAAACA
>JAQVRT010000044.1 GCA_028700905.1 Candidatus Iainarchaeum sp.
ACATCTTAAAAGGTCCAACCTTTTCTAAAGCTTTATTCATGTTTTCAGATTTTTTAACAGCTTCAGGATTAGAAGTATCTGGAGATACACTAATTTCAAATGCATCTTCTTCACAACCAGTTTCTGGATTAGTTTCTTTTATAGGATCAACATCCATTCCTTTAATTTCAGATTGATGCATTACATAGGTTTGTTCAACCCACATTATATAACTATTCTTTTCTCCATTATAGATTAATTGTCCTCTTTCAAATTGAACTGAAATATTTTTACCAAGAGTGACTTCTTTGTCTTCAATAGGATATAATTTTGTAGTTCTGTTTCCTAGAACATTTATTCTTGCAGATTCTCCAGAAGCAATTCTTCTTGGAGTTCCTTCTGCTATTATTTCTGCTGAACTATTCATTCCTTTTGGTATAATATCATATTGACTATCTGGGTTTAAATTATTTGTTGTGATAACTTGTTTTACAGAACCTAAATATTCTGTTAAAGTATTACCACTCATTTCAAGACCAGTTTGTTCATAGTAATTTCTTTTTAAACAACTTAAAAATTCAGCATCATCTATCTTTAGATTACCATAAACATCTATATTAAACAAAGGAGTGTTAGTATCAGGTACAGGGATATATGAAAGACTATGAGGAATTACTTTTGCAGGAATTCCTAAGTTAGTTGCCATTAGTCTTACCCAATCTTTATTTTTTGAAGAAATTATTTCTTTAACATTTCCATCTTTATCAACAATTTCAACAACACCTTCTTCTTTATCAACAACTAAAGTTTCTCCTGTTTTAGAATCAACTAAATGTTCAACACCTTTGTTATTGTAACCACTTGCTCTACACATTGAACTTTCTCCAATTTCAAGGAAGAAAAGTTTAGCATTCATTGATCCAGAAGTATTACCTTGTGTTTCTATTCTTGATTGCATTATTGGATTATCTTTAATTTCAGTTTCAGCAAATTGTTTTACTTCTTGTGTTGTTTTTGAAATTGATTCTTGAAGTTCTGTGTTCTTTGTAATATTTGTTAAACTTTTTTCAACAGAATCTGCTCCTTTTGAAATTGCATCTCCAACTTTATTTTTTGGATCTTTTTCAATTCTTTCATATTCTTCAGAAGCAACAAAGAAATGTGAATAATAACCTTCTTCATGATCTACACAATTATAAATTTCTGGAACAATTACAACTTGTGGTAAGATATCACCAAAGATTGCTCCTAAAACTACTCTGTGTTGAGGAATACTTAATGAATAATAAACAATATTTGAAAAACCCGCTGCAACAGCACCTGCTCTATATGATTTTCCTGTTATTTGATTTGTCCAACCTATTGGTATACCCATAACTTCTAAATTTTTAAGTTTATCAGAACAAGTTTCTTCTTCATTAATTGATTGTAAAAGATTTACTGAATCTGTAGAATTAAAACCTGCAAGAGAACCATCATAATCTGTATGATGAGAAAATGCAATTAATGTTTGTCCTTCTTCTTCAAAGTTTTCTTCACTTGTGTTTTCTAAAATATAACTAGTTGTTTTTATTGCATTTCCAGTTGCATAATTAACTTCAATATTTTTCTTAAGACTTGGAGTATAGGTGTTATTTGCATCCATAGATTTACTTCTTGTAACTTCTTCAAGAAGAGAAGAATCTCCAACTTTTATATGACAAGAAGTTGTTGAACAATTATTGTTCATTGCATCAGTTAATATTGCAATATTATCTGTAGAACTTCTTCTTATGTGTCCTTCAGTAAGTTCTGTTATCCAGTTTGAAAAACCTTGTGTTGTTTCCCACTCTGTGTTTTCTAAAGCACCTTTAGGAAGATTTACCATCCAAAATATAATTGAATTAAAATAATCCATAAAAAGATCTCCTTGATCAGAACCATCATTTGCAAAGAAATCTATATAAGAATCATTGTATATATCTCCACTTTCACCATGTTTGAAAATAATAGAAGTATATGTTTCTGGTATTCTAAACATACTATATCTATCAAAAGCTCCACCAAATATAGTAGAACCAGCTGTTTTAAATTGCCAGTATCCAAAATTATAAAGATAAGCTTTTGCAGAATCTGACATTATGTTAAATCCTCTTTTATCCCATTGAGTTACAGTTTGTTGTTTCATTCTTTGATTTATATAACTTAATCCTCTTCCTGTACTCCATCCTTGGTCTTTTAAAACATTTACGACACCATCAGTTACTATTTCTGCATCTTTTATTTTTTTAATTCCAAGTTCTTGTAAATAACCATAAGATACTTCTAAAGGATTAATTCCATATTTTGAAAGTTCTGCATCAGGAACTGCAGTATCTTTAATATCTCTCATATTTATTTGTTTACCAGGATCAACATCTCCAATATCGATTACAGATCCTCTCACCTTTTTTGGAGTTCCATCTTTTGCAACATATTCTATTAATACATCTGGTTTTTTGTTGTATATTATATCATTATAATTAAGCATAGTTGAAGAATCACTTATTTTTTCTTTAAAAGGAATAATTACTTCAACCTCACTTGGACCATCTTTAAAATTAACAGTTATTTTTTTAGTTTGGAAAGGAGAAATTTTATTTTCAGAAATAATATCTCCAAATTTAGAAGATCCTGTAAGTTCTGTTGAAGTTACTTCATTTTTAAGTCTTACTTTATTTAATAAAACTTCTTCATCATTAATTATTTTTCCTCTTTCTTTTAAAAGAGTGATATTATCAGCACCATCATCCCATTTAAATTTATTTTCTGTAAATGTTGAAAATGATTTATTAAGACTATTTAATCTTTTTGTTTCTTCAAGTAAAAGATCATATTCTTCTTTTGTTAAAGATTGATAAAAATCTTCCATAGTTTTAGATTTATTAAATAAATTTTCAAGAGGTTCTTTTAAAGTCTTTTTTAAATTATCAGTTGTAAAATCTTGAACCATTCTAACTGTTCTAATATTGTTTTGATATTCAAGAACAGATTCCATGAACACTCTTTGTTGAGGTTTATTCATTTTTGCAAAAGCTCCATCTTTAAAGAACTCATTTTTAATTGTGTCTGCATTCTTTTTAGAATTTAAAGCATTTACATATTTATCAAACTCTGGTTTCATGTTATATCTATTAATATTCTTGATTATATCGTCATTACTTTTTGCAAGTTTAGCAGCATAATCATCAATGTTTTTTGTAATCTTTGAATATTTATAAGTTTGTACTGCAGAACTTACTGCACTCATATCTTTATTTAAAAAATTATCTAAAAAACCATTTTTACCTCTAACTCCACCAATCTTATCAGATGCAATTAATTTTTGAGCTCCAAGTTTATTTGGTACATTTCTAAATATTTTTCCAGTAAATTTCCAAAGAACAGGAGATGCTGAAGTAAATATCATATCAGCAGAATAATATTGATTAAAAACTTTGTCAAAAAGAGAATACATGTTAATATAACAATTATCAGAATTACATGTGCTTTCCATACTTGCATTAAAAGAATCAGTAAACATACTGTTTTCAATAGCTTTATCTAAAACTAATTCCATTTTTTTAATTTCAATTTCAGTTAGATTAGTATCTTGAAATTGACTTTTTCTAAACTCTGCAAGTTCTTCATAAGACATATCAGAAAATAAACCTAAATCAACATTTGTGTCATAATCTAACTCTGGGTCAACTAATTCATTTGAAACTTCTTCTAATTTTTTAAGACCTAACATATCTAAAAAATCTTTACTTACAGAAAAAGTTTGATCAACAAAACCATAACTTCCATTTTGTCTAAATAATCCTTCTCCTTCAAGATAACAAGCTGCTTGGTCTCCACCAGCACATCTTCCAACTCTTAGGGTACTATCAAGATCAAGTCCACTTGAAAAAGGACCATAACATACTTGACCTAAAACTGTTGGAACTTCTAAAGGATCCATTATTTTGTTAGGGATTTCTGTTTTTCCTACAACATCTCCTGATTTTGTATCTTTATCTGTAATAATTACTTCATTTGCTTTTAATGTTTCTCTATTTTGGTTTGCAGGTTGATCACTTGTTATTAAATCAGCTTTAAAACCATTAACTAAAATCTCATTCCAAATATTTTCTACAGCTTCAGGAGAAAGCTCTTCTGTGTAACATTCTGAAATAACTTTATCTTGAGTATAGTTTATAGGTTCATCTGTATAATTAATTGGAATAGCATCATCAAAATAATAAGATGTATCTTCAGTTGAAAATACTCTGTTTGGATCTATTGTAGATGCAAAAACTCCATTTATCATTAATATTAAAAAAAATATTGCCCAAAGTCTTTTTGTTTTCATAATTTTTCTTTCTTTATATATATATTAAATAAATTAATAATGCTATTAATTTTGGAAAGACTAATAATATAAAAAATATAATTATATTTGTAATTATTAGACTTTTAAATAAATTAAGATTATGATAAGGTTTCTTTTTATTTGTTTCAAACTTATCATAAATTGCAAGAGTTATAAATGAAAAAGAAAGAATAACTCCTGAAATTATAATGTTAATTAAAATTAATCTTATTAAATGATAGAAAATAAAACCAACTGATTGCCAAAATGTTAAATCTTGATAAAAAGTTGAAATAATTGGTAAAAAATAAATTAATAATAAAATAATATATGAAATTATATAAACAATTATAAAAAGAGAACCAATAACACTAAATTTTTTTCTTAAATTAATAAATTTAGATTTGAATATTTTTACAATTATAAAGAAAGGAATTGAAAAAAGTATTGAAACACCAACTAACTTTAAAATAAATAATAAATAATTTAAGATTGTTTGAAATATGTTTTCCATTAATTTATCCCCAAAAATATAATATATCTATAATATATATTAATTGAAAGATTTAAAAGGCTTATTATATATATTAATTTATATAAAAAGTAAGAAAATTAAAGAGAAAATTAAATATGGAAATTGAAAAAGTACCTAGAAGAGAAAGAAGACATTTTAGAAAATATATAAATGGAGAAATTGTTTATTCTGATGTACCTTTTGGACATGAAGAAAAACATAATTATTCTTCTAAAACTTATCAAGATAACAGTGAAGAAGATGATATTAAAAGTCTTTTAGATGTGGGTCAAAAGAAAAAATTAATTGTACATAAAGATGAAAAGATTCAAAAAGTTTTAAGAAACATTTCAGATATTGTTTCTCCTGATATTGATAGTATTGCTGATGCTATTTATTCTCAAGTAAGTAAAGACGATAATTTAAATAGTTTTAAAAAAGAAGAAATTGAAAAAACTATTAAAAGTAGTAAACATTATAGAGCCTCTAAAGATGATTCTGGAGAAATAGTTGAAACAGACAATATGAAATCTTTAGTTGAAGATGTCTTTAATCAACTTGAATCTGAAGAAATAAGAAATGAAAATAAATCGAATGTAAAAAAAGAAACTTCTAAAAAGAAAGAAGAACCTTCTAAAAAAATTATAAAAGAAGAAAAGAAAAATAAAAAAGAAGAATCTGACATACAAGATTTATTGGACGATGATTCTGATTCTTTAGATCTTGAAGAAGATAATGAAGATGATTTAGGTTTAAAGTTTTAATCTTCTTCACTATATTCTTTACATTTTAAATTAGTTATATTTTCAATTTCATT
>JAQVRT010000045.1 GCA_028700905.1 Candidatus Iainarchaeum sp.
CCTGAAAGAGCTGAAGGGGATGGACGAGACCGTGAACGTCATTATGATCACAGCCGACAACTCGGTAAAAACAGCCGTACACGCCCTGAAGGTCGGGGCATACGATTACATAACCAAGCCTTTTAATATCGAGGAGCTGATGCAGCTTACCGCAAAAGCCATAGAAAAGACTGCGCTTCAGAAAGAGAACCTTTACTTAAAAGCTTCCGCTACAAGCTCAGAATCGCAGATCGTCGGCATGAGCCTGAAGACAACCGAGCTGCTCTCCCTCATCGAAACAGTCGCACAAAGCCCTTCCACTGTTCTCCTCTTCGGAGAAACCGGGGTTGGGAAGGAGCTTGCGGCAAGGCAGATACACAAATTGTCCCCCAGACACAATAAATTCTTTGTCGCTGTGAACTGCGCGGCGATTCCTGAGAACCTGATCGAATCCGAACTGTTCGGGCACGAAAAAGGGGCCTTCACCGGAGCCTGCGAAAGATATATCGGGAAATTCGAAATGGCAGACGGCGGGACACTGTTCCTGGATGAGGTGGGAACCCTTCCCGCAGCTATGCAGGCAAAATTATTAAGGGTCCTTCAGGACAAGACAATAGAAAGGCTCGGGGGAGAAAGGCCTATCCGAGTTGATACGCGCATAATATCCGCCACCAACATCGACCTGAAAAAAGCCGTCGAAGAAGGCAGGTTCAGGGAAGACCTGTTCTACCGGCTTAACGTGATCCCCGTAGAGGTTCCGCCCCTGAGAGAACGCAAGAGCGACATCGAGCTCCTCGCAAATTATTTTCTTAAAAAATACGCTGCCGCTTTCGGTAAAGAACCGAAGGAGTTCTCCCCCGAAGCCATGAGCACGCTTATCTCTTACAGGTGGCCTGGGAATATCCGCGAACTTGAAAACCTTGTTGAAAGGCTTGTGGTATTGAGCAAAAACCCGTCAATAGACGAGGAAGACCTCCCCCGCGAGATGACCATGAGAGAGACCGCAATAACCGAACCGGAAATGGAATTTAAGAGCCTCAAAGAAGCCACAATAGCCTTTGAGAAAAGCCTGATAGACAAGATCATTTCAAAAGCCGGAGGGAATAAAGCCAAAGCGGCCAAAATTCTGGGCATACACCGCAACACCCTGGCCCAGATAGAGAAAAAGAGCGGAGACGCGCCCGAAGCACAATAAAGAGTGCATGATATGCACATTTTATTGTGCACATGCACTTGCGCCATGCGTACTTCCAGCTCTAAGGCCTCCGATGGCGGGATAGTTGCTCTTGTGACAGTAAAATATCCGAAGGGAGGGCAAAATGATGCAGGAGAAGAACTTTCAGCAAGAGATCGCTTCCAGGCGCGGCGTTTCGCATGAGCCGGCTGTTTTGTTCGGAATAAAGGACGAGGAAAAGATCGAGTCGTTTGAAAAGATGCTTTCAGAGCTTCTCCGGTTTTCTGACACCATCCCTGAAGCCCTTAACAAGATGGTCAAGGCTGCGCTGGCCTGCGAGTTCGGCAATGGGATCCTGGATGGCAAAAAGTCCGACATGATGGTAAAATCAATATCCGGGAGCATCCTGGCCGATGGCGAGCTAAGGAGACAGGCCCTCCTGGTAATAGACCGCTTTGCCAAAGCCGATGAGCTTAATGCATGAAAAGTGACAAGCCCTGCATACTGATAGTGGACGATGAAGAAAGCATAAGGGAATCTTTTTCGCTTATTCTCCAGGACGATTATGAGCTGATATCGGTATCAACAGGCGAAGCCGCGCTCAAAAAAGCCGTAGACCACAAGATCGATCTTGTCTTCCTCGACATCAGGATGCCCGGAATGGACGGCATGGAAACCCTCCAAAGGCTTAAAAAGATAGACCCTTCGATAGAAGTCATTATGGTGACAGCGGTAAACGATGTGCAAAAAGCCGGCGAATCCGTAAAGATAGGCGCCAATAATTACATAGTAAAGCCTTTCGACGTATCGCAAATAATCTCAATGGCCAAAGCTCTGACACGAGGAAAGCAGCTTATGGCATCGGCTTCCAGGATCAGAGAGGAATCTCTGTCCGCCCCATCGTTCCCGGAACTGACAGGCCGGAGCAAGGCTCTCCAGGCAATGATGGAAAAGGCATTGGAACTTGCGGATTCCGAACTCCCGATATTGATACTCGGAGAACCGGGCACCGAAAAAGAGACTATCGCATATACCATACATTCCTCCGGGGCAAGGAAAGGCTCACGTTTCGGAGTGCTGGACCTCCCAAAGGGGCTGAACGAAATAGATATCTACAAAAAGATCTTCGGTTCAGGAAAAGGCACTTTTGTCTACGACCTGGACAAGAGCTCCGGAATGCTCGAACGGTTTGCCGGCGGAACACTGCTTATCAACAATATCGAGAACGCCACCGAAAGCCTTATCAAGGCTCTGTCCGAGGCATCAGAAAAAAAGACGGCAAGAAGGCACGGAAGCTCACAGGACATCCCGGTGGATATCAGATTTATCTTCTCTTCTTCTGATAACGTATCAAGCAGCGGGGAAACACCGGAAAACCCTGCGCTTGAACGTCTTTTCAGCAAATCCCTGCTGATCCCTCCTTTGAGGTCGCGGCGTGAAGACATTCAGGATATCTGCCAGGAGCTGGTATTGCAGCTCGGGAAAAGCCTGGGAAGGAAAACAAAGGAGCTCAGCCTTGACGCACAGGAGATATTGAGCTCCTATCCGTGGCCGGGAAATTACAATGAACTCCACGGAGTTCTAAAGAAGGCCGTCGCTTCAAGCGGGAACGAAGTTTTGACCACGCAGGACCTGCCTTTCTCGCTTCTCATGTGGTCCCCGGCTTTTTCCTATATAGAAGAAGCTTACGGGTCCTCGCTGGACAGCCTGAACTCTCTGTTTGAGAAGGAGTTCATACTCAAAATACTGAAAAAATGCAACTTTGAGATACAGACTGCCGCAAAAGTCCTGAATATGAACAAGAACATCCTGATTTCAAAGATCGAGACGCTGGAGATAAAATAGATCTGCCGTTGGTCGGAGTCGAACCGACATGGGTTTTCACCCAAGGGATTTTAAGTCCCTCGTGTATACCAATTCCACCACAACGGCTACTGCCTGTCTTTTAAAATGACCTTGTAAGCCGATTCATCTTCCCTTACATATCCCAGCCTGCGCCTTGCCAAAAGCCCGATATGCCCGTCTGTCTCAAGGGCTTTTAATCTGGATATAAGGATCTTGTTCCTTTCGCTTTCCCTAGATATCTCGGTTGCAAGCCTTTTTTCAAGCCTTTCCAATGAGTCATAACGGCTCATATTGCCCCTTATCACCGCGACTGAGGCAACTATCGCCAACAGGAGTAAAATTAGATCGTAGCGAACCTTTGAGCGTTTCATTGTATTATTTAAGGAATTCGAGCATCCTTCTGGCAAATTCGTTAGACCCGTCCAGGGACAGCGCCTGACTGAAAGACCTGGCTGCCTTAACTCGGTCGCCCCTCTTAAGATAATAAGCGCCCAGACCGTTATGTAATATTGAGCTGTCGGGGGCTATCAGCATTGCCTCCTGGAACTTATCAAAAGCATCCCTGTCCCTGCCCGTCTGCAAAAAAACCATGCCTATCCCTACCATCGCCTTTACGTCCGAAGGATCGATGGAAAGCGCAGCCTCATACTTATTCAAAGCTCTCTCATTTAGCCCGGACTCCCTGTACAGATCGCCCAAAAGCACCAGCAAGGCTTCGTTGGCGGGCTCTATCTCAAGAGGTTTTTCCAGGACCTCGAATGCTTTTTCCTGCTGTCCCGTCTGTCTGTAGTACCGATATATCGATACGGCAATATCGGTGTTTACGGGCTTTGCTTCGAACGCTTTTTCGTAAAATGCTATTGCTCCTTTCAAGTCCCCCCTCTTTTCGGCAAGATAGCTCAGGTTCTGATACGCTTCCGCATAGTATGGATCGATTATCACGGCTCTTTCGCTTAGTTCTTTTGCCGTCTTGACATAGTCGCCCTGCCCCATATCATTTAGTATTATATGCGCTCTTCCTGACATATAGAAATTATCGGCATTGTAAGGGTCCACCTTCTGGCCTCTGGAAAAAATATCTACGGCTTTCCGCAAAAGTCCGGCATCCGGCGCCCGGCCTGCACGGCTGTTAAGTATGGTCATGCCGTAATGTGTATAGTACCCTCCGTCAAACGTCATGTATTTGAGCGAGCGCTCAAAATCTTCAAAAGACCTGTCAAATTGCCCTCCTGCGGCATAGTTTTGTGCGGTTTTGAAATGCTTGTCGCCTATATACGGAAATGAAGAGACGAACAGCAGCCCGGCGATGACGGCCCAGACGGCTATGATCATCTCCACCTTTGCAGCAGCCGGTTTTGCACCGGACATCTCATGTTCTTTGGGGACCATGGCCATAATGATCCAGAACAAAGATGTGATCGCCACCACACCGAAGCTGAATTGGTTCTGGATAAGATAAGAGGTCAGCGCGCCGAGCAGCCCCGCAGTAAGCACGTTGCGCGACGGGTCATCTTTCAGATTTTTGAGCCCCAGCCTGAAGACAGAAAAAAGCAGCCAGATATAGACCGCCAGGCCGATCAAGCCCCTGGTCACGGCCATGTCCAGCGTTTCGTTATGGGCTCTGTCCTGCTTAACATGAAATGCCTCTTTGAACCTGAATTTAGGGGTCTCATACTGCGGGAATCTCATTTTTACGACCTCCGGCCCGATGCCGAAAAGCGCGTTGTCGGCTATTACATGGAACGAGCTTGTCCAGGTCTCTATCCTGCTGCCGGCGGCCGCCTGCGCTTCCACCTTGGCGCCGCCCTCCTTTGAGGATATCTGCACCTCTCCCACAAAGCGGGCTATCTGGTTGGCGCCGATGGTCGCAAAAGACAAAACAGCAATGATCAGCCCGAAGGCTCCTGAAATAATTATCTTGACCCTGTGTTCATAAAGCGTCTGCCGGCCGCACAGGGCCGCAAAGACAACAAGCCCGCAGGCAAGCCCCACCAAACCTCCTCTGCTCTGCGTGGACAAAAGCCCGCCCAAGTTGATCACGAGCGCTGAGACTATGGTCAGATTGGCCAGCCTGAAATCCAGATACTCAAAATGGAATGCAAAATATACCGCTATCGTTACCAGGATCAGGAATGCTACCAGCCAGTTCATAAAGTAAGCGTTGCCGTCAACATGATACAGAGCAAATACGAATACCGCGGGGATGCTGAAAAAAGCCGCAAATATTTTGGACTGGAACAATATCTCATCCCATTGGAAATAAAACCTGGGATGTTCTTTGCGGGAAGCCGTCTTTTTGGAGAGTTTGCTCTGTTTTTTTGAAGCCGCTGAATTTGCCCCCGCAGGCTCCTTCTTGACAACATACACCGGGTAGTTCCTGTTGAGGGTGAATAGGAGATATATTCCCATCAAGAAAGCCATGGCAAGATAGGCAGCCAAAAAATTAGGCTGCCCTATCGTAGCTATCACCCTTTCGTTAGTGACGACCCCGCCCCACATATAAGGATCGGCCCCGGCTCTT
>JAQVRT010000046.1 GCA_028700905.1 Candidatus Iainarchaeum sp.
TAATATAATTAATATAACATTAGGTTTATAAACCCTTCGTATCATATATTATATACTTATAAAGTGTATAATGAAGGTGTTAAATATGGAAAATCAAAGAGAAGAGAAAGGAAAAATAATTGCAGAAACAAAAGCAATAACAAAAGTTAAAGGTGGATTTATTGTTCCTTCACAGACAAGTAATAAAACTTATTTCGTTACTGAACATTTGGACTCTTGCACTTGCGAAGATTGTAAAACAAGAAATGTTAAGTGTAAGCATACTTTTGCTGTTGAGTTTTATTTACAGAAGGTTACTATTATAGACAATAAAGAAATAACTATCCAAACAAAAAGATTAACATATCCACAAACTTGGAGTGCTTATAATAAATCACAAGAAACAGAAAAGGCACAATTCTTAAAGCTATTAAATGATTTAATTGAAGTAAATGTGCCTAACCAAGAATATACTTTTGGAAGACCAAAGATTAATAATAAAGATATCTTATTCTCTTCTGCATTAAAGGTATATACTCAATTCTCATTAAGGAGATTTATGTCTGATTTAAATGAAGCTAAAGAGAAGGGATATATTAATACTAAACCTTGTTTTGCTTCTGTTGGACACTTTATTCAAAATGAAGAACTTACTGCACAATTAAAAGAATTAATACAAAAATCGGCTTCTGTTCTAAAAAGTGTAGAAACAGATTTTGCAATAGATAGTAGTGGGTTTAGAACTACAAAGTTTAATGATTATTGTAAAGATAAACACAATACTAAAAGACAACACGAATATCTTAAACTTCACGCAGTTGTTGGAGTTAAAACAAATATTATCTGTGATTGTGAAGTAACCAAAGGAGAAGGAATAGGCACAGGAGATAGCCCTAAATTTATTCCATTGGTTAATAATTTAGTAGCTAATGGTTATAACATTAAGGAAGTTAGTGCCGACAAAGCATATTCAAGCAGGGATAACCTTGCTTTAGTTAATAGTGTTGGTGGAACTGCATATATTCCTTACAAATCAAACACAAGTGCTAAATCAAGAGGGTGTGGTATTATTTGGAAAAAGATGTATCATTATTTCAATATGAACCAAGAAGAGTTTATGCAACACTATCATAAAAGGTCAAATGTGGAAACTACATTTTTCGCACTTAAAACTAAATTTAACGATTGCTTAAAATCTAAAACCCTAACTGCTCAAACTAATGAATTATTATTGAAAGTTTTATGTTTTAATATTGTTCAAGTAATTCACGAAACCAACGAATTAGGAATAAATTTTGAATATGTGTAAGAAGTAAGCATTCTGTGTAAGAAGTCATTAATTTTTAAGACATTTTACACAAAGCTGCTTGACCACAAAGCATAGACTCAATTAAATATTTTGATTCCTCTCTACTTCTAATCTCTCCAATAACAACTCTATCAGGCCTCATTCTTAAAGTATTTATAACTAAACTTTCAAGATTAATTCCAATCTCAGGATTTACAAGTGTAAAAACTTTATGTTTATGAGGAATATTTATCTCTCTTACTTCTTCAACAACAACAAATCTTTCATCTAAAGGAACAAAAGAGAGTAAAGTGTTTAAAGTGGTTGTTTTTCCAGAACCAGTATTTCCTACAACTATAATATTTGAATCTGTTAAAAAACAAAGACTTAAGAAAACTAAAGCTTCTTTTGAAACTGTATTAAAAGAAATTAAGTCTTTAATTGTAAATGGTTTTTGAGAAAATTTTCTAATAGTAAGACAAGCACTTTCAGTTATTGGATTTATAACTGCATTAAGTCTTGAATTATCTTTAAGATAAGTATCAAGAATAGGATTTTTTAAAGTAATATATTTATTTGAGTGCCAAGAAAGTTTATTAATTAAATCCCTTATAACTTGTGAAGAAGAATAAGAAAGATTACTTTCAAGCCAACCATAATATTTATGATAAACATATAATGGTTTTCCTTCTCCAATAATTACAATTTCTTCAAGATAAGGATCTTTTAATATTTCAGTTAATGGTCCATAGTTATAAAGATTATTAAAAGAAATATCAATAATATAATTAAACTGATCTTCTTCAAGCTCTATATTATTAACATAACAATAATCAATTAATTCTTTTTCAATATCTTCTTTTATTCTTTCAGTTGAAACTTTTTCAATGTATTCAGTTCTAGTTTTATATGAATCTAAAATAAAATTAATAACTTCAATTTCTTGAATTGAAAGATTTTGATGAAAAATTAAATATCTTTTAGAAGAATCTTTCATTTCAAATACATTTTTTGAAATGTTTCTTAGGATTTCTTTTTTTAAATCTACAACAATATATCCTAAATATCTATTAAGAATATATTTCTTTTCATCATCAGTAAACTCATCCATTATCTTTAATAAAGCAGGATTGTTTTTATAACAAAACATAGAAAAAGAACTTAAAGCACATAAATCACATTTATAAGCTTTATTTTTTCTTAAGATAATTGCATTATGTGGACAAGCTTTAAGACATTCTCCACATCCATCACATTTATCTGTATCAATTGCTATAACACCTTTAGAAACATAATAAATAGCATTTTTTTTACAAGCTTTAATACAAGGAGCATCTTTACAATTGGTACAATTGAATACACAAGAAGAGTCTTTTTTTGTAAAATTGTAAGGACAATTTAGAAAAACATCTGTATCTTTGATAAAATCTTCTGTTTTCTTAAGATACATCTATAATTTAATTATAGAATAAAAAGATTAATAAATAGATGCTAAAATCTAGAAAATTAGTTTTTTGAAAAGATATTTATATATATCTATATTTAAATATAAGTATGGAAGATGAATATATTATAATTTCAACAAACAAAGAAAAAGCTCAAGCAACAACAATTGCAAATAAACTAAATCTTACACTTGGAGATATAAATATAAAACAAGTTCAAGGTTCAGAAACAAGTGTTGATGTTAAAAGTTATGTAAATTATAAAAAAGTATTCTTAATATATAATATATCTCAACCAGTAAATGAATCAATAATGCAACTTTTATTTATTGCTGATGCCATTAGAAAAGAAGGTGCTGAAAAAATATATTTAATAACTTCTTATCTTCCTTACACTAAAATAAAATATAGAACAGAATATAAACTAAATTTTAGTTTATTTTCAAGACTTTTACAAGAAACAAATATTGATAAGATATATACTTTTGGTCTTTATTCTCCAAAAATAAGTTTTTATCTTAAGATTCCTCTTTATAATATTCCTTTAATTAATCTTTTTTCAAAAGTTATTGAAGATAATTTTACAAAAAATAAAAATCTAATGATAACTACAATAGATTATGAAATGCAAGAAACTTCAAAAGATATTGCAAAAAAAACAAAATCAGAAGTAATATTTCCAACAAAAGACATAATTAATAATAAAATTAAATTTAATATATCAGGAAATGTTAATGGTAAAGATATTTTAATAATATCAGATTCAATATTTACTGGAGAAAACATTATTGAATATTCAAACTATTTAACACTTAAGGGTGCAAAAAACATTTCAGTTATAGCAACACATGGTATTTTAGATAAAAAAGCAATACCTTTAATTGAAAAATCTGTGATTAAACAAATATATGTAATTAATCATAATTATCAAAAATCTGAGAAAATAAAAATTGTCTCAACAACTAAAATAATTGAAGAAATTATAAAAAGAACAGTAGATAAAAAGAACCTTAAAAACATATTAAAATGATTTAAATATCTTTCTATACTATATAATATATACTTGTTTTTGTAAACAATAATTAAAGGTTGTGATGAAAAATGATAAAAAGTGGAATGAAAAACGAAAATGAAAATAATGATAATTACTTAACAATTATCCTTGATGATGGGGATGAAGTTGTTTATTGTGTAGAATCTGCTTTTAAAGAAAACTCTATCAAGAAAGCTATATTAGTTTCTGCAGATGGAAAACTTAGAGATTCAAAAATGGCAATCTCAAGAGCAGGAAACTTAAGACAAAGAATATATTCAGAACCTTTAAAGATTAAACAAGTATCAGGAGAATTTAACAAAATAAATGATGATTATTTTGGAGATGTTAATATTTCTCTTGAAAAAGATCCTATCCATACTGTAAGTGGAGCTTTACTTAAAGGAATTGCAGATGGAGAAGTAACAATTAGGTTTAAAATAATTAAAGATCTTGATTATCAACCAAATAATACAAAAACAATGGTTAAAGAAAAAATAATACAAGAAACTGTTAAAAAAGAACCTAAGCCTATGATTATAGCTTAGTTTTTTTCTAATTTTTTATATATTTTATTTATTATTTTTCTCACACTTCTTTTTAATTTATTTTTAAAATTTAGATTCTTTTTACAATATTTATAAGAATATATAATAAAAAGTAAAAAAACAATTATGAAAAAATAAACTAAAGTATAATCTTTTTTTTCTTCTTTATAGACTACAATTTTTTCTAACCTGAAAGGTAAATAACTTTGAGAAAAATCATCTGTTAGATAACTAAAGTTTCTATCAATTAAATAAAAATTATTTAAAGATTCTGAAAAAACACTATTTGTTTTAATAATGTTTTTTGGAAAATCATAATAAACATTTAAATCTTTTAAAGAATAGGTTACAAATAAATAATCTTTATTTTCTTCTTTAGAAATTACCCTTAAATGAGTTTCTTTTTTTAAAATATTTGAAGAATCATAAATTTGAGTATAACCAGAAATATTTAAATCTTTTTTCAAATTAATTTCTTTTTCATAAATTATTTCAAGCTTTGGAAGAGAGTTATATTCTTTTAATATCTGCTCATATCTTATAAAATCATTAGAATCTGTTATTGAAAAATCAATAATTGGAAAATCTAAAAGATATTGATCAAATTCATTTTTTAAAAGATTATAATCTTTTTCTAAAAGATAAAGATTAGTTTCAAGATCATTTGCAGTAACTAAAGGAATAAAAAATAAGATGAAGATAAATAATAGAATAAGAAAGTATGATTGTTTAAATAAAGAATTTAAAAAATCTTTATCATTCATTATAAAAATATTAATTATTAGAAAACTATTTAATTATTACTATTTTTTAATTCCAGATATAAAAAATAAAGTTTTCTTTTCAAATATTTTAAATAACTCAAATCCCTTAAACTCAGGAGAATATTTAAAAAGAGAAATATTTCCTTCTAAAAACCATTTTTTAACTTCTTTTATAGTATGGTAAGACTCAAAAGGAACTAAATATCTATCATAAATAGAATTTTTAGGAGCATTTTTTAATGGTTTTAATAAAAAAGATTTTTTAAAATATTTTTCTAATTTTCTAGGATCTTTTGAAAAGAAAGTATGAAGTAACAATCTAATAAATCTATATCTTAATCTTGCATATTTATGATAAAGAG
>JAQVRT010000047.1 GCA_028700905.1 Candidatus Iainarchaeum sp.
GATCATATGGAGATTTATATACAAATGAACTTCCAGATGATTTTGGTGGTTGTAATCCAGAAATCTTTGAAGGTAAGTTTGATGATGTTTCAAGAATCGATCCAAATTGTCAAGTAATAAGAGACACTACTTCAACAACCTACAACGGTTTAGTTGATAGTGGTATCCGTCTTGAAGGTTTATCAGAAAGTGGAACTACTGTTGATGTTTATTTAACCGTTACAGAACCTTTAGATCTTGAAGCAGAAATCACTTCTCCAGAAAACAATTCTTCTTATGAGATTGATGATGTTATTTCCTTTTCTTCTTCTATAGAAAATGAAATTGGTGATTCTAGTTGTCAATGGCAACACAAAAAACAAGGTAATAGTTCTTATACTAATTTTTCAAACCAATGTAACTTAAATAAAACTCCTGGTCAATTAAATTTAGAAACTTCAGAATATGAAATTAAATTAACAGTTACAGATGATTTTTCAAGACAAGATACAGATACTGTAACAATTAATGTTACAATGCCAGAAGCACATTATCATGAAGTTTTAAGTCCTGAAGAAAATAGAAGTTATCCTTACAAAGAAGATTTAGACTTCACAGTTGCTGTTTATAATAATTATAATAATGTAAGTTGTGTTTGGAAGTATGGTTCTCAAATAATTTCAAACGATTGTAATTTTTCTGCAAGTCCATATGACTTAGGTTTAGCATCTCCTCCTTACACTTCTGTAAAGAGTAGTTTGTCAATAACAACTAACCCTTTACCTAAAACAAATATTTCTTCAAAATTATTTAAAGTTTCACAACCTTCTTTAATAGAACCAAATAGAAGTTTAACTTACTTAGGTAATTTTCCTGCAAGTTTTACAAGAACTTTAACTTTAACTACAAACGATGGAGTTACTCAGTTTACTTCTCAAGTAGATTTAAAAGTTTGTTTATGTCTTCTTGCAAATAACAATGCTGCCTTGCCTTACTAAAAGATAAGCTTTAATTTTTTAATAATTATTGTATATTAGGTGAAAATAATATGCAAATAGAAATAACCAAAGAAACAGATTTAAAATTAAAAAATATTAGTTCCATTTCTGGTGTTGATAGAGAAAAAATTATTAAAAAAGCAATTGAATATTATTTATTAGTTTTAGATGATGAATTAAAACTAAAAAAAGAATTCTCTTCTTTAGATAAACTAAGTGATGAAGCTTTATTAAATTTTGAGGAGTCTTTATAATGTTTAATCCAGGAGAGGTATATTATTAAAAAAACAATTCTATTAAATAATATTTGTAAAAATTATTATTACTTATTTTTTCACGGTTATTTTTAACGAGCACAATCGTCAAAAACAATTTTCTTTGTCGATTTTAATCGATATAAATAAAAGCCTTTTGCTGAACCGGTTTTGCTAGGTTTACGCGCAATGCTTTTCTAATCTGAAAAATCCTTGCCAGAAGCTTAAACTTGGTTTTGCTCAGTTAACACTCAATTTTTAAAAACGAGATTTTAACTTAAACTTTAAAAACAAAGCTTTAAATTTTGTTTATTTCTATAATATATTAGGTGAAAAAAATATGGAAGAATATAATATCATTATTGAAAAAGATAAAGATGGTTGGTATGTTTCAGAAGTAATTGGACTACCCGGTTGTCATACTCAAGCAAAAACTATTGATCAATTAATAGAAAGAACAAAAGAAGCTATAAAAGCATATAAAGTAGATCTAAAATCTAAAGAAAAAGTATCTTCTTTTATTGCTGTACAACAAATAAAGGTGTAAAATTGTCAGATTTACCTCTACTTACAGGAAAACAAGTTGGCAAAATTATTTCTAAGTTAGGTTATGAATATGTAAAACATACTGGTAACCATATGACTTTTATAAATAAAAATAATCATCAAAAAATAATTATTCCTGATCACGGTTCTGAAAAGATTGGTTTTGGACTTCTTAATAAGATAATAAAGAAAGATTTGGGAATTACAAGAGAAGAGTTTCTAGAACTATTATAAAAAAAGCACTTTTAACCAAAGATTCAATCCCTGTCAGAATCTTGAAAAGGAGCTTTTAATTTTTAAAAAACAAAGCTTTAAATTTTATTTATAATTATAATATTTTAGATGAAATATATGAAATTTTCTGCAATAATTACAAAAGAAGATAAAATATTTGTAGCACTTTGTCCTGAATTAAATGTAGTTAGTCAAGGAAATGATGAAAATAATGCTCTTGAAAATCTTAAAGAAGCAGTTTCTTTATTTCTAGAAGATGAAGATGTTAAAGAGGTTATTAAAAACATATTTCCTGCAAAGTTATATTCAATAGAGATTCTTGCTTAAAGAGGGTACGAGTAAAATGAGTAAACTCCCTAGGTATTATCAGGTAAAGATTCTTTATTATAACTCTTCTTTTAAACAATTAGTTCTTTCTTCTCTTATAATATATACTCTTTTTCTTTATTCTCTATAAAAGAAGGTATAATACCTATAAAGAAGAGTATAAACCTCTAATAGGTATTCTCTAAAACTCCTCTTTTACCTAAAAAACTCTTTTTTTCTTAAAAACAATATCTTTTTAATATTATATATACTATATATTATATATAGTTAAAGAGAATAAATAATGTTTTTTTTGAGGAAAAACAATAAAGAAAACTATTCTTTTAAGTTATAAGTAAAATCTTTCTTTTTTTAAACCAAATAATTAATTACCTTATGAGATAAATCTCTTATAAGTAAAGAGAAAGAAGAAGTCTTTTATATGCTTATAATGAAGAGTTATTTTCTGAAGTTATTCCTTTAAAAACCTTTTGTTTACTTTCAAAAAAAGAAAGGTTTTTAAACAAAACTGCTCTTTAATTATCTTACAGAGGACATTAGTATCTGTAGTGTATTCTACAGATTACGATGAAGTGTTTTTTGTAAAGAGAATCTGTTGTGTTGTTTTTAACTTTGTTTTTTTTGTTAATCAAAATTTTAATATACAGGTTCAATCTTTGTTTTATAAAAAACAAATAAAAAGGTGAATAAAAAATGAAAAATATAAACATGAAAAAAGTTGTTGCTGGTGTAGCTGCTTTAGGTGTTTCAGCTCTTTTAGCTGGATCAGTTGTTGCTGCTAACGTTGGTGCAGATAACTTTTCTATGAACATCACTAAAGATACAATGTATAATAATGGTGTTCCAAGTGTTAGTGTTGTAGTAGGTTCTATGGCACAACCAGTTGATGTAGTATGGGCTGGTAACATAGCTGCTGCTATTGGTAAAAAAGCTTACACAACTGCTGGTACTGTTGGCGGAGCTGCTTTACAAGACGTAACTATTGAAGTAGGTTCTTCAAGTACATCAACAGTTTCTGGTGACGGTCTTTTTAAAGACGATGCTGATTTAGATGGTTCTAATTATGAAATGGTTTTAGATTCAGATGACTATTCTTTATTACATGATGCAGACGTAGATGTAGATGAAGATTATGCAGGTGCTGATGAATTAACTATTGAAGATAAATTAGAAGTAAATGCAAAAGTTGCTTTTGATGATGATAAAGAAGTTGGTGCATTAACTGCTACTATCTTAAAAGATGCAATTGAGTACACAGTTGATTTTGATGAAGGTATTAAAAAAGGTTATGATGATGACGATGCATCACCAGAATTAAAATTCAATTTTATGGGTTCTCAATATGTTGTTGATACATTAAATACAGATTTAGATAAATTAACTTTAATAAAGAATAAAAATACACAAACTTATGCTGTAGGCGATTCTTTTGAAGTTGATGGATATTCTATTGAAGTATCTGATATATTAGATAACGGAAATGCAAATGACCCTTATGAAGCTCAATTAACATTAAAAGATTCAGAAGGTAATATTGTTGCAACAGATGTATTCCAAGCTGATGATGATGAAATATTTGAAGAACATTTAACTTCAAATTTAGATGTTGATTCAGTATATGCTACTATTGTAAAAATAATTTCAGGAACTAGTGGTAAATTAGAATTAGTTGATGGAGATTATATTGAAGATTTCCCAAATAACGGTGACGAAATCTGGAAAGTTAACTTTACAGATGATGGAAATTACTTAACTAATTTAACTATTACTAATAATGATTCTGATTTCGAGTTTAAAGATGAAGAAGCATTAAGAATAGGAGATTCAATAGATTTACCTAATGATTTCGCTTCAATTGAATTCATGGGTCTTACTACTGAAGAAACTAAAGAAATAGTTGTTGAAGATAATGTTATTTCTTACGTAGATGATGGAGATGACGATCAAGAATTATTTGTTTACGAAAGAGAAACAGGTACTTTAATGGATGAGTGGACAACTGATGGAGAAATAAATGGATTCAATTTATATTTCGATTTCAGTGCTGGAACTGCTAGTGATGTAAATTTCACTGTTCAAATGGATGATGATGAAGGTGATTATCTTCAATCAAACGGTTCTTGGAATACAACTGCTTATGAATTTGAAGCTGATGATGGATGGAATGCATTATCAATAAATTCAGATGATGCTGCTAGTAGTGCAGAAACATTTAGATATGGATTATATGTTGATACAAATACAGCTTATCCTGCAGAAGTAGGATTAGGTTTAGCTGTTGGTGGAACTGCATATAATATCTATTCAGGATCTACATGGGTTATTAGTGCAATTGACACAGACTTAACAACTGACACTGATGATTTCAATACTGCTAGTAATTACGTTGGATATGTTGACGCTACTACATTAGTTGAAGATGATATGGAAGGTGGTTTCAAATTAACATTAACAACTGATTCTACTCCTGTATATGCTCATTTTGATGCATACACTGGTGATTTAGTAGATACAGAACATAATGATTATGAAGGAACTAACTACCAAGTTGACGGACCTGCAGATTTAGGAATCCACGATTCTGATGATTTAAAAGAAGCATATACAGATTTCGGTACATACTATATGATTGATTCTGGTATGTTTAAAGCTGTTGTTCCTGAAGCACAACTTTACGGACAATTCTTCATAGGTGGAGGATCATCTTCAGAAACTACACTTAACGGTGGAGAACTTGTTTTAACTACTCCTGGTACAGTTGTTGAAACAGAAGATGGTATGATCTCAGCTAAATTAATCACTTCAACAGTAACTGGTGGAGAAGAAATGACAGCTATGACACCTGCTAACTGGAATGCAAGTACACAAAGAATTGTATACCTTGACAACGAAACAATGACAA
>JAQVRT010000048.1 GCA_028700905.1 Candidatus Iainarchaeum sp.
TAGTTACTTGTTAAAGTATCATTAAAGTTCTGTAAGATTTTTTGATTTAATTGTTCAGAAGTTTCTGAAAACTTCTTAAGGTTAGAACTGAATACTTGAGGAGAAGATCCAAAGTATACATCCATGTTTGCATAAACTATTGCTTTGTTATCAAAAGAATCATAATTTTTTAAGAAATAATCAACAGTTGTATATTGATAATCACCAATTTCTACAATATTATTTCCATTAGTAGTTAAACCTTTAGTCTTAATGATTGTTATTTCCTTTAAGTCTGTTGGAACAGCATTTAAAACTCTATTTGCTTGATCTATATAATCATTTAAAGTTTCTTTATCAGAAACATCAAAGCCATCACAAACACCATTTGCACAAAAATCTACTTTTACTTCTGATTTTTTAATAGTATTATTTTCTTTTTCAAAATAAATACCATTAATATTTATATAATTATCATTTGAAGTAACTTCTTTTAATTTATCTGCTTTCTTTGTTAAGAAATTATAGAATTGTTCTTGATCACAGAAATAATCTTCACAAGAAGAATCTGTAATATCTTCTGGTAAGTAATCAAATAAGATTTTATTAAATCCATATTCATTATAGGCATTAGAACCTGTATGTCCAAGATTTGTTGAAAGGTCAGGAGCAAGACAAACTAAAGAATCATCTGTTGTTTGAGAAGGATCAGTTTTTCCAGAGTCACCCTCTTCTTTAGAGCCAACTTCTTTTGTTGACACATCAGCTTTTACACCAATTAAAGTACTACCTTGGTATTTACCTTTATTTGTTGTATCTAAAATTCTCCAAATCTCAAAATTTTGGTTTGTAAGAGAATCTTTACTTGTTTTAAATAAATCTAAGATATTATAATTATCATTTATTGCTAAAATATTATCAAATGATTCAACTGGTCTTTCAAAACATAATTTAAAGATGTTTTTATTTTTAGTAATAAACTCAAGACTTACATCTAATGGATCATATTTTTTATTTAAATAATATTTTCCTGGATTTTGTATATATGAAGTTTCTACAATACCATTTATAGGGAAGTCTTTTACATATCCATAGAAACATCTTTTACTTGTAGGATCTTGATCAATTTGTGTGAATTTATCTGCAGCAAGTTCTCCTTCTGGAACATTGATAATAACTGCATTGTTATTAGGATCAAGGGTATATGTTAATTTTACAGAAGTATCAATAAATGAAATTTCTTCATCACTAATAGCTTCATCATCTAATAATTCTTTTAAAAGACCTATATTATCAGGATTATCTAAAATTAACCATTGGAAATTATCCTTAAGTTCCATACCTATATTATTATAGATAAGTGAAGCTTGTCCTGTTGGTGGTTGAAGTCCAACTTGTAAAGAAAACTTTAAGTTAACTGCGTCTTCAACATCAATTAATATTTTTCTAAATGAAGAAATAACACCAGCAGCTAAAGAATACTCAGAATATTTATTCATATATTCTTTTACAGACTTAGTATTTTCAATTTCAGGATTTCTTCTTAATGCAATTTCCCAAACTTCCATTGGTTCATTTGTTGTTGTATTTGTTAAATAATCAACTTTTATTGGTTGAATTCTTCCTTGCATATCTCCTACATTTAAGAAAGATACACCATCAAAGTCAAGTGAAATTAAATCAAGATAATTTACTTCAACTATTCTATAACCTTGTGCAAAGCAAGTATTAATTACTTTTACAAGTTGATAGTTAGGATCAATAATATTTGAAAAATCTAATTTTTGAGGAGTTACTTGTATACAATTTGAAGACATAAAACTAATTGGTAATGTTAAAGAAAATAATACATCTCCAATTGTTGAATAGTTTTCATTAGATGCAAGAGATGCCTTAGCATTTACAGGTATTTTAAAAGTACCCATAGACTCTCCACCTAAAACACTAATTTCTTCTGTATCTCCAGGCTCTATTGTAAATTCTTTATCTGATGTAACTGTTAAACCATATGTTGAATCAAGTTTAATATCAACAGCTTCAGAACAATTATTTTTAATATAGAAAGGTCTTGTTGGACAATTCATGTTATTTGTAAAGCCCATGTTTCCATAATTACCTTGAGGATAACCTGTTAAGAAATTATAACTATCATAATTTCCAAAAGTATTTTGGAATTGTGAGGTAGGGAAATTATAAGGGTTAAATACAGAATTTTGATTTCCTGTATAATTTGTTTGTCCCACTAAATTATATCTAGGATTATAAATACCTTGTTGTTGTGTAAAATAACCAGGACCTTGTTGATAGTAATTTCTAGAATTGAATTGGTTATTAGGATTATATGTTGCACTAAAATTATTTCCACCAAAATAAGGATTATTAAAAGCTCCTCCTTGGTTTACTCCACCATAATAATTACCATAATTATTAAGACCAGAATACCAATTACATGCAAGAGCAGGAATAGTCTCTCTTGGGATCTCAATACATTCTGAATAATCATTAATAATTGTTTTTAAAGGAAGTCTTGTTTTAACTTCATCAACACCATTAATATTTCCTTTCTTTGAAGTAAAATAAATTATTGGTGTTTTAACATCTGAAACTATTTTATGTGCTTTAAACTTTAATTGTAAAGTTGTCTTTGATTTCTTTAAAAGAGTTGATAATATTTCAGTTTCAGTTAAATTCTCTAAAATATATTCTTTTCCAGAAACAACAATAGATAAAACTCCAGTTTCAGATTCATTACCCCAATCAACCATTGCATTAATAGTTCCTAAATCAACAGAAACATTCTTTGAAGTACAAGTGTTTTCTAAAGTGAAATCTAATGTTTTTGTTTCTTGAGATTTAGCTCTAATTGTTCCTTCAAGAGGTAGAACTTTTAAACATTCAAGAGAATCAAGAGAATTTCCTAAAACTATTCTTACAGTTAATGGAACTGTAATAACCCAAGTTTTATTCATTTCTTCACTTTTAATTTTAATTGCAACTTCTGTATTAATTGTTTGTTGATTATAAAGATTAATACCTTTATCTGTTAATGTTGCTGTTAGAGAAATATCATTTTGAGAAACACCATTTATGATATTTTCTTCAATACCTAAATCAAGATCAACAAATTCATTATCAGTAAATACTGATGCAGAAACAATTGTTAAAGGAACATAAGATTCATTATATAAACTAAAATTATAAACTTCTCTTATAGCTTTTGAAGAATCAATTGTTAAATCAATTTTTTCAGGAATTGTTGTTATTAATTTATCATCAATTACAATTTCTGTTTTAACTGTTTTATAATCATCTTTCTTTACAACAATCTTTAAAACATCTCCAAGATCAGTTGCAGGAATTACATGCCCAAATAATCCTTCTTGGTTAGTTGAACCTACAGTTAAACTTCTATCATTAATTGAAAGTTCAACAATTGCATTTGAAATATAATTATTAGAATCATCAGTTACAACAACTAGTAAATCATTTGAAACAAAAGGAACTATTTTCCTTGGAACAAACTCTACAAACATTTCTTTTGCAGGATCAATTTCAAGATATATTTTTTTAGAGAATACAACTTCTCCATTTGAAACTATTGAAAAGTCTAAAACATCAGAAACATCATCTATTACTTTAAAAGCAAGTTCTCCAGTTATTAAATCATTTGAAACTAAAGAACCTAAATCAATTCCATCATAATCCTCTCCAACTAAAAGAGAACCAGTTCCTGAAGTAATAGAATAACCATCTAAATCAACAGAACTACCTGAAGAAATTACAAGCATTGAGTTAGGTGCAATTTTTCCATCTAAAACATTTAAACTAAATGAAAGTCTATAATTATTATCTAATTTAGCTTTATAACTATCTATTATATTTCTTGATAAATTATTTTGTGTGTTTGTCATAATAAATGCATAACACATAAGTGAAGTACATTGATTTTGAGTTCCTAAAAATAATTGAACTTGTTTTGCTTGAGCATATAAATTTTGTTTACTTGTTGAAGAACTATAAGAAGAATCAACAGGTGATCTTATAATACTTGAACCTTGATAAAACTCTGCTCTATAATTTACAGCTTGGTTTGCAAAAGCTGTATCTAAAACAACAACATCTGCTTCAATTAAATAACTTCCTTGCATTGGATTATTTAAAGTTAAATTAAACCATTTTGCATTTCTTAAAGTTTTATTTGAATAGTCAATACCTTCTCCATTACATGGAGTAAAAGTTAATGAACCGATCTTATCAGATTTTGCAAAACGTACATCTTTTATAAAAATTAAATCTTCTAAAACATTATATGTGTTTGAAGAACATAAAGGACTTGGAACTTCTCCAGTTCTTATATGTGCAACTGCTTTAGAATATTCTTTTGTAACATTTAATAAATATTTAGCAGTAACTTGCATACCTGCAGCCACTGAATTTATTTTTTCTCCTTCAGCATTATAAAAACCTAAAAATTCAATACCAGATGTTTGTCCAACAGTTCCTGGAATTGTAAAATTCAAAGTATTTATTTCGTTTGCATTTGTTGAATACTTTGGAGTTATAAATTTAGAATCTAAATTATCAATAACAAAATAAATTTGTTTATCAGCTCTAATCTTTATTATTGTAAAACCATCTTGGTTTGTTGTTGTGGTTTTATCTTGCATTAAAGTATCGTTTGTTGCATCATAAACATATACATTTCCTTGATAGAAATCTCCATACTCAGAAACTAAATTAATATTAAAAGTTCCTTCACCTATACTCATCTTTATAGTTTCTTCAGTAATTTCTTGTTCTGAGATTCTAAAAGGATTTGTAGGATTTGAAGTAAATTGATCTTTAGTTGCATCAAGTCTATATTCTTTACCTAAATCTAAATTTGTGAAAACAGCTTTACCATAAACATCAGCTGTAATTGTTCTAATAATAATATTTTCAGTATCATCCCATAATCTTATGGTTGCAAAATCAACAGGTTTTGCAAAATCATCAACAACAGTTATAACTAAACTTCTTAAGTTTTCATTTGTTATTGGAGTTAAGGCAATTTGTTTAATAGATTCACTTATTCTTTGATTATTTTCAGTTCTTATTATATAATTAGGATGATTAAATAAAACTTTATAAGAAATATTTTCTTCAACACCAAAAGAAACAACTCCTTCTTTATTTGAATTAATTGTTTTTAAAATATCATTTCCTTTGTATATT
>JAQVRT010000049.1 GCA_028700905.1 Candidatus Iainarchaeum sp.
AAATAATAGAGTTTACTTTAGAAGACTTTATTGAAAATAAATTCTCAGGAACAGAAGAATTTGATGTTGGTTTTATTTTTGATGATGAAACTAATTTTAGTGTTACTGCAATTTTAACTTTATCAGATCCATATAGTTCAGTAGATTCAAAATTAGATAATCTTTTAGAAAATGAATTTACTCCAAATTCAGAAACTTGTGATTTAGAAAAAACATCTCAAAATATAAATCTTTTCTCTAAGAATAAGAAAATAGATACTTCATTAGTAGAGTTTAGATCTTATTTAATGAAGGATGGTTATTCTAATGACTTTAAAGCAGACTTTGATAGATATTATAGACATACAATAACAGCAGCTCCAGATATCTATAAAGATTATTATTATAAATATTTTACAACAGATAATTTTACTTTCCAATCATCCTTTGATTCAGAACCTGGAAGATTAGTCTTACAAGGTCCTGGAAGATACAATGTTTTATTAAAAGTAACATTTGATGATGAATGGAATTTATTTGATAAAACAACAGATGAAGTTACAGGAAAAGTTGAAGTTATCTTAACAAGAGAAATTGCACCTGAAAGAGACTCTCCTCTTTACTATATGCCATTTAATGGTCTTGTTGGAATTGATTCTGAAAATGCAAGACAAGGTTATGGTGTTGATTTTACAGGAGATGTGGTTACAGTTTCAAAACTTCAAACTAATGAATATTTAAGAACAGAGCCTTTTACACAATCTAATACAGTTAACACAGTTTCTGTAAAAGAGTATGGTAAAAATCCAACTGACTTTTCTTTCTTAAATAATGGACAAACAAGAGGAATGCTTCTTAATATTAATTTATCAAGTACAAAAACAAATCCAGAGCTTGTCTTTGTTCCATCAAGAGCAACTCCTGTTGCTTTAAAAGTTTCAAATCAAAATAATGATGCTTATGCTTTCTATAAGCTTGATATAGGAGCTCCTCAAGCTCAAGGTGGAGAACCTGCATTAACTCCTGGTAGTTTAGTTCCATGGACAGGTGTTGGTAATTGTCTTGACTTTACAGGAATTTCAATTTTAGAAACTTATAAAGGTAGACCAGACATACATGCAATTTCTTCAAAACTTGCACCTTCAACAACAAGTGACACTGTTTCATATGGTGTTGAATGGGAAGGAAGAAATATTACTAGAAGAGGAGATGTATTCTTAAGAACTGTCTTTTACACACCAAGTAATTTTAAAACAGGTGATGGTTTAAGTGTACTTACTTTAGATTCATATGATGATGCAGCAGCTTTCTATACATTAGGTCAAGAGAATGCAAGTTCTGTTGAGCTTAGAAATGTTTTAGGAAACAATGCAGATATTAAATATATTAGTGAAATCTTTTCACTTGTAAACGAAAAGAAAGCATGTATTGATTATACAGCTAATAATTTAAAAATTTCATATAATCCAATAGCAGTATCAGAACCATTATTTGGTGGAGATTTATCTTCAGATTCTCAAAATGCTTGGGTTGAAAGTAAAGGTGGATGTATAATAAATTAAAAGAGGGATTAATTAATGTCATTTAAAGATGCTTGGCAAAATTTTTTAACAAATATAGACAACAGAATACCAATTAAAAAGATAACAGGCCCACTTGATAAAAAAAATCCCTTAACTTCTTTTTTTATTTTTCTTTTAATAATTTTAGTTGTTTTATACTTAATCTTTGGATCAAGTATAACTTTAAATAATCAAAAACTAACTGAAGTTACAATAAGACTTGCAGATTCAGATAATAATATTTTAGATAATTTTGATTTTAAAATAAGAAATGTTTCAGATGGCATAACAAATAGTTATGTTACAAACTCATCAGGTTCTTTAACTTTAGAACTAGATTTAAATAAAAAATATTTATTAATTGTTGATTCTCCTAATTATGAACTTTTAGAAGAAGAAATTAATTTATCTTTAGATTCTTTAAATTTTATAGTTACTGTTTTAGATACTCCAATTAATTATTTAAAAACAGTTTACTTTGAAGATGCATTAACTAATAGCTTAATTGAAGATTCTTTAAATGTTACAATTAGATGTGATGATGGAGAAATAATTACTCCAAATACTATTGATACTCAATCTGGAATGGTGCAAATTAATGTTCCTTTAGAATGTGAAAATATTTTTGCATCTGTAAGAGGAGATAGGTATATTGAAGAAAATTTAGAAATGCCTGTTACAGAAAGTACTTTCAAGCTTGAATCTATAACTGAAATATTAGAGAGTGGAAGAGTTTCTATATCTGTATTCTCTGGAGAAGATATTATTCAAGATTCAATAACTCTTAAAATATTTTCAATAGATGATTCAATAACTCCAATTAATACAACACAAACAACAAATGGAATTGGTTTTTTTAATTCAATACCAGTTGGTGAATATATCGTTAAAGCAAGTGATGTTTCAAATAGATATCTTCAAAAACAAGAACAAGTTACAATTATTAAAAACTCACTTTCTGAAATTACATTTGATTTAATAGATACAGATACAGAATCTCCTATAATTATTGATCCTGATACAAATCAAGAAATTGTTATAAGAGAAGTTACTGTTTTTGTAAAAGATAAGGATTCAGGAGAAATTATAGATTCTTCTTTTGATCCAAGTGTTACTTTACTTTTAGATGGTAATGAAAATATTGAACAAAGAAATATTAATGAAGGTTTTATTTTTAATATTTCAGAAGATAAATCATATTCTCTTAAAGCAACAGCAGAAGGTTATATTCCTGGAGATATTATTCCAATAATTTCTGGTAAAAATACATATATTTTTAATTTAGAAAAAATAACAATCAGTAATGTTTCAAACCTTAATATTACTGTTCAAGATGAAGATTTAAAACCAATTGTTGGTTTAAAATCTTGGATATATGATAAAGATGGACAATATATAGATCCTAGATTTGATTTTGCAACATCTGATGAAAATGGAAATATTGTTTTTGAAAATATTCCTGATCTTAATTTTACAATAAAAGTTAAAAATAGTTTTATTGAAGAGACTTCTTCAATGTATCATAATTCTCCACCAGAAGATACTAATATAACATTACCTGTAGAGATTGGTACTGGTACAGTTAATTTAACTGTTAAAAATAAATTAAACGATATTGTTTCAAATGCACAAGTTACTTTTTATTCTGAAAGTTTAGAAGTTTTAGGTAGTTCTTTTGCATCTTCAAATGGAACTTTAGAAAATGATCTTAAAGCTGATAAAAGAATTTTTATAAAAATAGAAGCTGATGGTTATCTTCCTTATTTTACAGAGCTTTTTAGAATCTATAAAAATAAAACAGTTACAAAAGAAATTATTCTTGAAAGAGAAAATTTATCAGATGATGTTTCTGTTGAGTTTTTAGGACTTTATAATTCTTTAGATACTGAAGTTGAATCTTTAAAAAACAATGAAGTATTTTATTTTAAGTTTAAAGCAATCATGCCTGTTTCAAGTCAACATTTTAATTTTGTATTTAGAGCAGGTTCTTTAACTTCTGTAACAGAAGATATTGTTTTTATAATGCCACAAAATAGTTCTTTAGGTATTCCAGTTTATTATGAAAATGAACCATTTAATGAATCAGGGAATTATTTAGAATCTAAGTTAGTCGATATTGAATTCTTAGGATATCCTGCTTCAGTTCATGAAATTACAATTCCTATAAGAATTAAAAATGCAGCAATTAATGAAAGAGTTTCTTTCTTTTATGATTCTTCAATAAATAATATTGACTTAATGTCAAATAATTTTAATCAATTACAATATTTTATAGAAGCTACAAGTCTTTGTGGAGACACTTTTTGTTTTTCAGGACAATATGTTGATGTTTCTCAAGACTTAAGATATGATATTTCTTCAAATAATTTAATTTCAACAAATATTCATTCAGATTATATTTTAGAATACCAAATTACAAATTCTTCTTCAAATAGTTTTGAAGATGTAAGACTTTCTACAAGAAATTTAAATAGTGATGATAATCCAGTAGCTATGATTAACATTAATAGTTATTCAATTTCTGGAGAAGCATCTTCTGTTGGTCAAACAATTGAAGGAGAAAATAATTTTAATATTCCTTTTACTGGTGATGAAATTAATTTAGAAAAAATTAATCCTTTTTCAAGTATTAATTATACTTTAAATGTAACTCCTTTAAATCTTGGACAATCTAAGTTAGTGAATAGAATTATTTCTGATCAAGAAGAAATCTATTCTCTTCCAATAAACTTTTCAGTTTCAGAACTTGAAACCATGGAAATTGATTATGAACCTAAAAATATTGTTCCTGGACTTCCTTTTGATTTATTAGTAACTGTTAAAGATACTCAAGGAGAATATTTAGAAGGAGTAAATATTAATATTTTACAAAAAGTTAGAAACGAGTATATAACTGTTTCAACTGGAAAAACAACTGATTCTCAAGGAAATGTAATAATAACTTTACCATCTTTAAGACCTGGAGAGACTTTTGAAATACAAGCTATAAAATCAAAATATTTTTCACAGAATGTTTCTTTTACAATCGGAACTGATATTTTAGATGTTTATTCTCAAGAGCAAATATTATCTTCTGAAAGTCCACTTGAAGTATTTGTTCATAAAACAAATATTAATGGTGAAACTTATTCTTTAACTTTAAAAAATAAAACAAATTATGCTTTAAAAATTAATCAATTTAATACAGAAGATTTTTCTTTTAATAAATCTTATTTACTTAATTTAGAGCAAACTGTTAATTATCTTAATAATCAAATAACTTCTCAAGCAGAAGGTTTTATTATTCCTGCAAATGAATCTAAAGAAATTGTAATTAAGTTTGCACCTTCAGATTCTGCAAGAACTCATCCTGTTTCAGAAGATATTTTAGGTGCAATTACTGGAAATTATTCTTTAAATAATTATGATTATCGTTTTACAATACCTGTTAAAGCAAAACTTTCTGTTGGAAGTGGTGTTTTATTTGATGATTGTTTAGTTGTAACTCAAAGTCCAGGAGAATGGAATA
>JAQVRT010000050.1 GCA_028700905.1 Candidatus Iainarchaeum sp.
AAAACTCTCTAAAAGTATAATCAAGCCTATCTGCACAAAGGTCAGGTGCATCTCTTTCAAGTAAAGGATAGTTTTTAAAATCAGAAATTTCTTCTAAACTGATTTTGTATTTTTTAAATATTTTAATAATTTCTTTATCTTTTTTTAAAAAATCATAAAAAATATTGTCTCCATGCGCTTCTTCTTGATTCTCTAGAAGATAATCATAAAGATGAGAAAAAGCCATGTGAGAGGCATCATGCAAAAGACCAGCTATCTTTTCTTTTAATGGAGCATTTAATTTTTCTAAAAGAAGTAAAACACCCACACTATGTTCATATCTTGAAAACTCAATACCATAATGCCATTCTTTAGGTAAACCTTGCTGTCTAATCTCTTTTAATCTTAAAATTACTTTTGACTTTAAAAGAGCTATTAGTACAGATTCATTTATTTTAAAAGAACCATAGACAGGATCTTTAATAATAACATAATTTTTATAAAAAATAAGTTTCATATAATAGATATTATACTTTAAAAAGATTTAAAAAAAGAAGTATTTTTATTTTAAAAAAATTATACTTCCATTCTTGAAAATAATTTACTTGCAATTACAACTGAAAAAGACATTAAAATAATTAATATAATAATACTAATAACTACTGAAAAAGAATTAATTCCAATTAGAAAATACCTAATTAAATCAACAGCATAAGTTAATGGGTTTAAAGAAGTAATTATTGAAATTGCTTTTGGAAGATTCTCTAAAGGAAATAAAGCCCCTGATAAAAAAAATAAAGGCATTACTAAAAGATTCATCAGTAATTGAAAACCTTGCATATCTGTTAGTTTAGAAGCTATTGCAGTTCCAATTGCTGTGAAAAGAATAGCTGTAATTAACATTGCAAGAATAGATAATAAAGCAAACCAAATATTATATATTTTAAACCCAAATAATAAAGAAATTAAAAGAATAATAATTCCTTGCATAACAGCAATTGTAGCTCCACCTAATACCTTTCCAATCATTATTTTAAGTCTTGAAACAGGAGCAACTAATGTTTCTTTTAAAAAACCAAATTGCTTATCCCATATAAGTTCAATTCCAGAAAATATTGATGAAAATAAAACACTCATGGATATTATTCCAGGAACTAAAAATTGAAGATAACTTCCTTGACCTGCTTGTTCAAAAACAGGACCAAAACCAAAACCAAAAGCAACTAAAAAAAGTAAAGGTTGTGCAAATGAACCTATTACTCTAGATTTATTTCTATAAAATCTTTTCAATTGTCTTTGCCATAGAATATATACTGTATTCATAATTAATTCAGATTTTATTTTCTAGAGTGAAGTTTTCTTCCAAGTCTCATTCTATCAAGATTACTTGCTTCTTCTTCTCTTATGTTATAACCTGTTATCTTAATAAAAGCGTCTTCTAAACTTTTTGTTTTTGTTTTTTTAAGAATGTCTTTAATATTACCGGTTGTAATTATTTTTCCTTTATCAATAATTGAAACTTTTTTTGCAACTTTTTCAACTTCATCCATATAATGTGTTGTAAAAAAGATTGTAGTTTCTTCAAGTTTATTAATCTTTAAGATATACTCCCATATATGTTTTCTTGTCTGAGGATCAAGTCCTACTGTTGGTTCGTCTAAAAATAATATTTTTGGAACATGTAAAAGCCCTCTTGCAATTTCAAGTCTTCTTTTCATTCCTCCAGAAAAAGTTGAAACATAATCGTCTTTCCTTTCATAAAGTTCAACAATATTTAATAATTTTTTTATTCTTTCCTCAATTTCTATTTTAGGAACTTTATATAAAACTGCATGTATTTTCATGTTTTCATAAGCAGTTAACTCATCATCTACACTAGGATCTTGAAAAACAATACCAAAAGATTCTCGAACCTTCTTTGAATCTTTAAAAATATCAAAACCATTTAAAGAAACATTACCAGAAGTTGGTTTTAAAATAGTTGTAAGCATTTTAATAGTAGTTGATTTACCTGCACCATTTGGTCCTAAAAAAGCAAAGATTTCTCCTCTACTAACTTCAAGAGAAATGTTATCAACAACAGTATTTTTACCATATACTTTTGTAAGATTTTTAATTTTTATCATAAGTAATCATTTTAATTAATAAAATATATATGAAAAAGAATATATTAATACCTATTTAAAAGAATCAATGATTCCTCCACCTAAACAAACCTTTCCTTTATAGAAAACACAAAATTGACCAATAGTTACAAATTTTTGCATTTTTTTAAAAACAACTCTCAAGGTTTTATTTTTTAAGTTAGGATAAACAATAGCATCTTGTTTTTCTTGACCATACCTTATCTTTACTTTTAATTTTATTTCTTTTTCTTTTAGAATATCATTTCCAGAAATAAAACTATAATCAGTAACAATTATTTCCTTTGAGAAAAGAGGAGTTTGCTTTTTTGTAACATAGATAATGTTTTTATCCCTATCAAAATCTTTTACAAAATATTTTTCAGGAAAACCTAAACCTTTTCTCTGTCCTCTAGTGTAAAACCATAAGCCTTTATGCTGTCCAAGATATCTTCCTTCATCATCATAAATTGGTCCAGGATTTTCTCCTAAGCTTTCCTTAATAAACTCTGTTAAAGAACTTCTATGTGCAAAACAAAAGTCTTGACTTTGTTTCTTTTTAACAAAAATATCTAAGTTATTTTCTCCAGCAACAAGACAAACTTCTTCTTTTGTAAAAGAAGAGACTGGAAACTCTAATCTTTTAATCCAGTCTTGTGGAAGCATGGAAAGCATATATGTCTGATCCTTAAACTTATCTTTAGGTTCTATAAGTTGATAAGTTTTAAGTCTTTTGTTATATCTTTTAGATGCAAAATGACCAGTTGCAACTTTCTCAATACCATGTATATTCGCCCATTCTATTAAATGTTTTATTTTATGCTCTAGGTTACAATGAATACATGGGTTTGGAACTCTTCCGTTCTTTAATTCTTTTAAAAAATATTTTACAACAGTTTCTTTAAATTCTTGCTTTACATCATAGATATGGTGCTCTATTCCTAGGTCCTTACAGACTAAAGAAACTAAGTTTAATGAATCAATTGTACAACAAGCATTTTCTTTATCAATATTTTTAGGACTATCCCATATAGGTAAAGCTAAAGATACAGCTATAGGTGTATATCCTTGTTTTTTAAGTAAAACAAGGGAAACCATAGAGTCAACTCCACCAGAGACTCCAACAACAATTCTTTTATCTTTTTCCATATTTAAAAAAACCTTATACCTTTAAATAAACTTTCATCTTATATACTATTATAACAAAATATTTGAGGTGAAATTAAATTATGACATATGAAGAAACATCAAAACTTTCTGAAAAAACATTAAACCTTAGAAGAGCAATTGATTCTTTAAGAGAAGAGCTTGAAGCTGTTGACTACTATCAACAAAGAGCAGATGCAACAAATGACCCTGAACTTAAGAAAATCTTAGAGCATAATAGAGATGAAGAAAAGGAACATGCTGCAATGCTTATTGAGTGGCTTAGAAGAAACGATTCTCGTTTTGAAAAAGAACTTAAAGATTATCTTTTCACAGATAAAGAGATAGGACATCACGAATAGATTTTTTTAAAAAAATCTTTTTCTTTTTTCTTTTTATTTTGTTTTTAAAAAAACTTAATTCTCTTTTTCCCTTAAAACAAAAACTATTCTCTTGAATAATAATTTTCAAGTTCCCTTATCTGGTCAACCTTAAATTCTTTTGTCATATCTTCAAGTAAACTTACCTCTTGAGGAGTAATGATTGGTTTTTTAAAGTTTGCAAAATCATCATATGCTATTCTTGGGCATGCAGTATTAACATAACAATCTATCTTCATACCTAAAATATATTCTTCCTTTACATAATCTGATGCAAAGAGATATACTTTTTTTCCTAATTTTTCTAATTTTTCTTGAATATGCCTTGCAAACCTTAATCTAAACTGTCCATGCTTTGAACTTACTAAAATACCAAAATTTTTAGAAGTTAAAGCTTTTGCAACTAAACCATATCTCTGTCTTACAAACCTATCGTTTATCTCTAATTTTGTAGTTTCTCTTAAAATAGGATTAATAACATAGATATCCCTTTCTTCAAAAACAAAACCTAAGTTGTTTGGATGAAAAACTCCATCTCCTATGTAAATAATAGGGTTTTCTTTATCAATAATGGTTGATGAATCACAACCTAAGACCATATGCTTTCTAACATGCATAGTTTCTTTTGAGTCTAAGACTTCTATTCCTGAAGAAATTAATTCTTTTTTAATATCTAAAATATCATCTAAAAAATTAGTTGTTGTAACTAAGTTTAGTTTTTTTAAGTTAAGTTTTTTAATTTCTGAAAATATAAATTCTTTTTCTTCTTTTGAAAACAAATAACCAACAGGTACAAAATAGGTATTTATAAGTGGCTTGTTCATATAGTTATGTCCAAAATGAACTAATGCCTTACATCCAAAGTTAATAGCTTCTTGGTCTTTGATATCACAAGCACCAAAACAAGGGTCAACAAAAAGAACTGGTTTATAGTCTTTTAGTTCTTCAAGCATTTCAGTTGCATATTGTTTTAAACCTTCAGGTATCTGTATAGCTAGAGGAGAATCTTTTTCTACAGCTAACTTTTCTTTTAATTTGGTTATTTCTTTTAATATTCTTTCTTCATACATATAATTATCACTTTTTAATATATATTTAAGGGATAAAAATGTTTATAAATATATGATAATTAACTCATATATTCTTATAGTAAGAGAATAGTTTTAAGAAAGAAATAAATACTAAAATAATCTATATTATATAACACTTATAACAAAAAGATTAAACAAAAAGAAAATGATAAACTATGAAATCAATATTAATGATAATAACAATAATTTTAGTCTTTTTTGCAATATACTTTTTTGGACTTTATTTTTCAATAAACAAATTATATTTTTATTTTAATATAAAGCCTCTTTTAAACCCATTAGTGATATCTTTAGTTATCTTTGGTT
>JAQVRT010000051.1 GCA_028700905.1 Candidatus Iainarchaeum sp.
ACAAAAAGAAGAAGATGATGAAAAATCTATCAAAGAAGACGCAGCTTTAAAAGGAATTTTAAAAATAAAGAAAAAGTAAACTAAATGGTAAGAAAAAATAAAAGTAATTTTAACCAGAAAAAAAAAAGTTGTAAAAGAAGCTGTTCCAGTTTCTGAACAAAAAGTTAAAAAAGTAAAACCTGGTAAAATTACTGCTGAAATTTCTACTTTAATGAGTTTTGGTATTTATGTTAGTAATCCAAAAAAAGCAGAAATGCTTTTAGAGGAAATTTTTAAGGAAGCAAAAATAAGCGGCGAATCTATCTCTCTTGTTGCTAAGAGATTTAGAAATAAATTAAAAAATTTTAAAAAATAAAGGTGAATTTATATGGCAAACGGAGAATTTGCAGCAAAAAAGAATATCAAAGATAGAAAAAAATGGAATAAAAAAGATCCTAGAGAAAAAAGAAGCATAAAAGTAAAAGCTAAGAAAGGACTTTTAAGAGGTGCTCCTCAAGCAAAAGGTATAGTTCTTGAAAAAAAAGGAATTACTGCAAGACAGCCAAACTCTGGTATTAGAAAATGTGTTAGAGTAAAGCTTATTAAAAACGGTAAAGAATTAACTGCTCTTGCACCTAAAGATAAAGCTATTAAATTTATTGAGATACACGACCAAGTAACTGTTGAAGGTATTGGTGGACGTAAAGGAGGTCCAGTTGGTGACCTTTGGGGTGTAAAATACAAGGTTGTTAAAGTTAATGGACAATCTCTTGAAATGCTTAGAACAGGTAAAAAAGAGAAATCTAAAAAATAGGTAAAATTTAAAAATTGGTGTTAAATATGATGATTTTAGGTAAATGGGCAACAAATGATGTTGTTTGTAAAGATTTAGGTATCGCAAGATATGTAAGCTTTAAAGAAAAAGAAATTCCTCATACTTTTGGAGTTGCAAAAAGTACTCCTACAGATAAAGCAAAAGTTAATGTTGTTGAAAGACTTATCAATAAAATGATGAGATCTGGTCAAGGTAAAAAGAAATTATCTGGAAAGTTTATTAGAGGAAAAAATGCTTGTGGTAAAAAAGATCAAATGATAAGAGTTGTTGATGAAGCTTTTGATCAAGTAAACAAAATTACAAAGCAAAACCCAATACAAGTTTTAGTTGAAGCTATTGAAAATTCAGCTCCTAGAGAAGATATTATCAAACTTCAAAGAGGGGGAATTAATTATAATCAAGCAGTTGATATTGCTCCTATACAAAGACTTGATGAAGCTTTAAAGAACTTAGCTCTTGCACCTTTCAAAGCAACTTTCAAAACTAAAAAAGACATGGCTTCTGCTCTTGCAGAAGAACTTATGGCTGCAGCTAAAAATGATCAAAAAAGTTATGCTGTAAAAAGAAAAGATGAAATTGAAAGAATTGCACAAGGTTCTAGATAGTTTTTATTATTTCTCTCTTTTTTTTTAAAAGAAGGAGAGAAATTTCTATTTTTCTTTTAAAAATATTCTTTTTTAAACCTATTGATTTATTTATATTATTGTATCATTTATGGCTAGATTTAAAAATACTTTAAAAAAGTTATTACCAGATAGACTTAGATATGGAAAAGGCTATGTTCTTGAAAATAAAATGTCTAAAGTTTCAACTTCTTATAATATTAAAGAATATAATATTAATTATTTAAAAGAAGTTAATAATTTTTATAAAACATTTAAACTAGATTCTAAAAAATATTCTCTTTCTAAAACTAATTTTAAAGCTTTAAGAAATAAAGATTCAAGAGAGCTTGTTGTTAGAGGAGTTTATTCTCTTTTTAAATCTTTTAATGTTTCTGATGAATTTATTTTAAGAAGATTTCCAAATAAAACAAAAAAAGAAAGAGAGCTTATTAAAAATAAATTGTATAATCAGAAATATCCTAAGCTTGCAAGTCAAGTTATTGAAAGTATTAATTTATTTTTAAAAACTAGAAAACAAGAAATGCAACCAAGATACTTAGAAAAATTTGCAGAAATTTTTTATGAACTTAATCTTTTAAAAGAAAAAGAAAATTTAAGAATTGAAGGAAATAAATTCTTTTTAGAAGTTTTTAATAAACTTAATGAAATCACAAAACAAGAAAGTAATTCTCAAAAAATAAACAATTCAACTCCTGCTTATGATTATTTATCTTCAATTTCAGGAGATTTTATTGAATTTGTTATAAGAAGTAGAAGTAATAATAAAAATAAATATGTAACTGTTAAAGAATTTAAAAAAGAACAATTTTCTTTAGATAGAATTAAAAAATATACTGTTAGGTAATTTATGAAACATACTAAATTTTTTAAAGATATAAATAAAGATTCAGTTAAAGAAGCTGGTGGAAAAGGTGCTTCATTAGGTGAAATGTATTCTTCAGGTATCCCTGTACCAAATGGTTTTGTTGTTTTAGCTAATTCTTTTGATTTATTTATTAAAGAAAATAATTTAGATTTAAAAATTAAACAACTATTAAAAACAGTAATTTTAAAAAAAACAGAAACAATTGAAAAAGCTTCAAAAGAAATTCAAAAATTAATTCTTTCTGGTAAAATAAACGATAATTTATTAAAAGAAATTATTACTAATTTTAAAAAATTAAAGTGCAAATTTGTAGCTGTACGTTCATCAGCAACTGCAGAAGATTCTTCTAGTGCTGCGTGGGCTGGACAGTTAAATACACATCTTAATACAACTGAAAAAAAATTAATTGAAAATATACAAAAATGTTGGGCTTCTCTTTATACTTCTAGAGCTATTTTTTATAGGTTTGAGAAGAAATTACATGATACAAATATTTCAGTTTCAGTAGTTATTCAAAAAATGGTAGACTCTGAAATTTCTGGAATTGCGTTTTCAGTCCATCCAGTTACTGAAGATTTTAATCAATTAATTATTGAAGCTGGTTATGGTTTAGGAGAAGCTATTGTTTCTGGTCAGATAACTCCTGATAACTATGTTGTTGATAAAAAAAAATGTGAAATATTAGATCAACAAATAAATATTCAATCTAAAGCACTTTATAAATGTTATAGAAGAGGAGTTAAGTGGAAAGAATTAACTAAAAAGAAAGGATATTCTCAAAAGTTAAGTAATAAACAAATAATTAATCTGTCAAAAATAATTATTAAGATAGAAAAACACTATGGCTTTCCTGTAGATATTGAATGGGCTATTGAAAAAAATAAAATATTTATTACACAATCAAGACCAATCACTACTTTAAAAAAAATCTAATTTTAATTTTAAAAATAAAGATAATCTATGGAAAAAGACAATAATTGGGACAATATTTATTCTTCTGTAAAGAACCTTAAAAAACTTCCTTGGGTAAGAACCACAATACCAGAATGGTTTAAAATAATAATTAATTCTAAATGGATAGCCCCTTGTAAAACATTAGATGTTGGGTGTGGAAATGGTTATTTTTCTTATTATCTTTCAAAAAAAGGCTTTAAAGTTACAGGTATTGATGTTTCAAAAGAAATTATTGATTATGCAAAAAAATCTTATCCCCAAAGTAATAATCTAAAATTTATAGTTTCTAACTTTTTTAATAAAGAAACTCTTTCTGAAAAATATAATTTTATTTTAGATATTGGACTTTTCCATAATATCTTACCAGAGAAAAGAAAAGAATTTTCAAAAAGACTTTCAGATCTACTTTTTGATAAAGGTAAGGTTTTAATCTTTTGTTTTGATAAAAGAGAAGGTACTTTTGAAAATAAAAACACATATTTTAATTCATTAATTAACATGTATTCATATCCTCTTTCAAAAGAAGAAATAATTAAAACTTTTAGTAAAGATTTTATTATTGAAAAAATAGAAGAAATAAGATATGGTACAAATAATTATAAAAGAAGGTATCTTTGTTTTTTAATTAAAAAATAAGGTCTTTTAAGTAAAACATATGATTTTAATTAAATAAGAAAAGGTATTTAAATAAATCTCTACCTATATTATATATAGTATACTATTTTTAGTATTATCCTAAAGAAAAGGTAGTATAGCAAATATTAATATTTTTTTAAAATCATATTATAAAAAAATACAGATCTAAAAATAACTATAAAGGTGAAAGTAAAATGGGAAGAAAAGAACAAGTTGCTGAGCTTGCAGAAAAGCTTATGGCAAATACAAAAAATATTAGAAATATTGCAATTATTGCACACATTGATCATGGTAAATCTACTTTAACAGATAATTTAGTTGCAACTGCTGGTTTAATTTCAAAAGACTTAGCAGGAGAACAAAGATTCATGGATTCATATATTTTAGAACAAGAAAGAGGAATTACAATTAATTCTGCAAATGTTTCTGTTCCATGTGATATTGATGGAGAAAAGTTTTTAGTAAATATTATTGATACACCAGGTCACGTTGACTTCACTGGTGACGTTATCAGAGCGATGAGAGCTGTTGATGGTGCTGTTTTAGTTGTTGATGCTGTTGAAGGTGTAATGCCACAAACAGAAACTGTATTAAGACAAGCTTTAAGAGAAAAAGTAAAACCTGTACTTTTTATTAATAAAGTTGATAGATTAATTACAGAAATGCATGTAACTCCAGAAGATATGCAAAAGAAATTTGTAAAAGTTGTAATGGATATTAATAATTTAATTGCAAAAAATGCTCCTGAAGAATTTAGAAAAGATTGGCAAGTAAATATTGCAGATGGTTCTGTATGTTTTGGTTCTGGTTTCCATAATTGGTCTCTTTCAGTTCCAGCTATGAAAAAATATAATGTTACTTTTAAAGATGTAATTGAGTATGCAGAAAATGAAAAACAAAAAGAACTTGCAGACAAAATTCCAATTTCAGAAGTTTTCTTAGGAATGGTTGCAAAACATCTTCCTGATCCAAAGACTTCTCAAAAATATAGAATCCCAACTATTTGGAAAGGAGATCCTGAATCCCCAGAAGGAAAAGCCATGATAGATTGTGATGCTAGTT
>JAQVRT010000052.1:0-3119 GCA_028700905.1 Candidatus Iainarchaeum sp.
GATCATATTGTTTATTTCCAAGATCTTGAAATTGCATAAAAACACAATTACCAAGTTCAACACCATGTGCATAATATTCCATTGAAGGTCCAAAATAACCTCCACCTTCCCAAACATCTTCAAAGAACACTAAATCTTTTTCTTTAACACCAATAACTTTTGTTAAATATTCAAAATCTAGAGAAAGAGCTTCGTTTTTCCAGTATGGTTTTTTAGGATCTGTATTAAAAGCATGTTGACCAAACATTACAAAAGTTGTATAATGTGTTCCAGTAACCCCTACATTTGTAATATCTCCAAACCTTATTGAAGTTTGTGGAACTATTAAAGGATCTGCTGGAGGTTTAACTTCTCCATTAACAACATATGGTTGAAAATCAATGATTGATGCATTTGTAAAATAAAGATCATTTCTCCATCTTGGAATAACAGGGTATCTTGGTATTGAAGTATGTCCTTTACTTTCAAAGAATTTTTCAATTTCTTTCCAGGTCTGTGTATATGAAAATTCTTTTGTTTTTTTTCCAATAAAACTTCTCTCTTCACAAGTAGATTCAGCACAAGTATCTCTGTTTGTGTTTGTCCAGAAAGGTTTATTACATTTTCTGCAAACTTTTCTTTCATAACCAAGTTTTTCAAGAGCATCTACTTGATAATGTTCTTTCCAGTTTTTTTCAAACATTGGTCTTACTTGTTTTTTAAGTTCTGTTTCAGCCATACAAAAATCACATAAATATATCTATAAATAACTTATATATTATTGTATGCATTGTTTTTAAAAGTTATTTTTTATTTTAAAACTAGTTTATTTTAGAATAATTCTTTTAATTAATTAAAAAACTAAACATTACAAAAAGCAAGAGCATAAGTTTCTTCTTTATTTGTTATGATTTTAACTTTTCTAAAAAATTTACCTAAAATCTTTTTAAAATCTGCTTTTTTATACTTATAAGAAATACCAACTATTATCTGATCTCCTTTCTTGAAATCAATTGTTTTATCCATACTTTTAATTGTCTTATCTTTTAAAACAGTAAAATACATTTCCATTCTTGAATTTACAAACCTAGAACTATAATTTAGTTCATTTTTTTTAAAACCTATAAGCTTTAATGGTTGAACTAAAAAATCAATCATTGCTTTATTATAATAACTTTTAATAAGTTCAGGAGTAACTTTATCAATAATACCATTTCCAATTAAAAGATAATCTCCTTTCTTCATACTTTTCTTAATAGTTGCTAAGATGTTATTTTGGCTAAAATTACCCATAGTGTTTCCTAGAAATAACATAAAATGATGTTTATAACTTTGATTTCTAAAAAGAGCTGTAACATTATCTAGATTTTCAAAATCAGAAATATTCCAACTAAACTCTAAAACATCCCCTATGTTTAGTTTTCTAATAGTTTCAGAAGCTGTATTTACCATGTAAGAACTAATGTCAATTGGACAATATCTAATAGAGAGATGTTTTGAAAGTTGTCCAATAAATAAAGAAGCTTTTTTACCATTTCCACAACCAATATCAACTATATTATATGATTTTGCTTTTAATTGTGAGAGTAAAAAGTTAAGATTATTTTTAATTAAACTAATTTCAACTTCAGTTAAAGATTTTTTATATTCTGCATCTTCTTCAACATTTAAAAAACCTTGAGACTGTTTAGGAGTAATATACCAAAGTTTAGAGTCTGATAAATCCCATACTCTTGTGTTTCCTTCAAGGGAATATCCTCTTTTTATGATTTCATTAAATATTAAATTGTTTATAGCCATTTGTAATCACTAATAAGATATTTATTTTAAAAAAGAAAAAACATCTTTAACATCAATTAAAGATTCTTCTCCAGTCTTTATATTTTTAATTTTTATTTTATTTTCTAAAATTTCATTTTCTCCTAAAAAACCAACATACGTTATACCAAGTTTATCTGCATAATCTATATTTTTTCCAATATTTCTTTTTAAAAGATCAATTGAGGTATTAACTTTTTGTTTTCTAATCTCTTGAGTTATTCTAATAGCTTCTTTTATATTTTTATCACCAATTGGTATTATAAAAAGATCAGCAGTTGTTTTCTTTGCCATACCCTCTCTTTTTTTTATAATTTCCATGATTGGTTCAAGACCAAAAGCAACACCCACAGCAGGATAATTTCTATTTTCATCTTGCAAGTATTTTCCTATCATTTTATCCCATCTTCCTCCACCAGCAATTGAAGAAGACATTATTTTTTCATCTTTTAAAAAAACTTCAAAAATTGGACCTGTATAGTAACCAAGCCCTCTTGCAAGAGAAGGTAGGAAAGTATAATTAACATTATAATACTCTAAAAAACTAAATAAATTTCTTAAAGAAACAATACCGTCTGTTTCTCCTATTGTTTTAGATAGGTCTTCTAAAGCTTCTTGGTTTTGTTTAGAGGAGAGGAGTATATTTAACAATGAGTTGCAAGTATTTTCATCTAAACCTTTAGATAAAAGCTCATTTTTAACCCCTTCCTTACCTGTTTTCTTAAGCTTATCAATAGTTATTATTACTGAAGTTTGTTTTTCTTTTTGAATTTTTAGAAAATCTAAAATTTCTTCTAAAAGACGTCTATCGTTAATTTCTATATTAACTTCTAAGTTTAAATCTTTAAAAACATAATCTATAAGAGAGATTATTTCAGCATCAGCTTCTTGAGAATTAACTCCAACAATATCCACATCACATTGATAAAACTCTCTATATCTTCCTGCTTTAATAGGACCATCTCTAAAAACAGGACCTATTTGGTATCTTTTAAAAGGAAGTCTTGTTTGAGGATTCATTCCAATGTATCTTGCTAAGGCAAAAGTAAACTCATATCTTAGACCTAAGTCTCTATCACCTTGATCTTTAAACCTATAGATTTCAGAAACTGCATCAGAATCTTCTCCAGCTCCAAACTTTGCTTCTAAAATTTCTAATTTTTCAACAGTTGGGGTCTCTAGAGGAGAAAAGCCATAATTTTCAAAAATGTTTTTTATTTTAAAGATAACTTTATCTCTTAATATCTTTTCTTCAGGAGAAAAGTCTCTAAAACCTTTTGCTGTTTCAAGTATTATTTTATCATTCATATTTAATCTTTTTT
>JAQVRT010000052.1:3219-4768 GCA_028700905.1 Candidatus Iainarchaeum sp.
GTTATACCGTTTCTTTACCTAAAAGAAAGGTTAAAAGGAAGGTTAAAAAGGGTCATAACCGGGATTTGAACCCGGGCCAGAAGCTCCACAGACTCCTATGCTAACCACTACACTATTATGACCATTATAAGTTTAAATAAACTTCAATAAAAGTTTAGAATCTTCCTTTAAAGTGACCTCTACAAAACTATAGACGCCAAAAGACTTTCTTATACTTGTAGGTATTAGAAATCTGTTTTTCTTGTCAGAAGAAACAATTATTTTAGAATTAGTGATGATGGGGAGCAGTAGAGAATGGACTTAAAAGTACAGTTGAGTTTTCTAGATTAAAATCTAAGAAATATTTATTTTCTTTTAAAAGATTTTTTGAAATTGTAAATCTTTGTCTATCATCTATTTTTGATAACATATATATCTTTGCTCCTTTTTTATATTAAATGTATAACATAATTATGATACAAAGGTTTTAAAAGAAGTGGTGGGATTATTAAAAAATAGATTTTTTAAAAAATTATAAAAAAAAGAAAAAGAAAAAAAAAGAGATTTATAATCTCTCTTTAAATTCTTTACCAACTTTGAATGAAACTGTTTTACTAGCAGCTATTTTCATAGATTTTCCTGTTTGTGGATTTCTACCCATTCTAGCAGCTCTTTTTTTAACTTTGAATGTACCAAAACCAACTAATTGTAATTTACCTTCTTTTTTTACAATTACTTTCATAGCTTCTAAAGTTGTATTAATAAACTCTTCAGCTTTTGCTTTTGATAAATCTGTTTTCTTAACAACAGCTTCTATTAAAGTACTTTTATTCATTTTTAATTCCCCCTTTTATGTAATAAAAGTTATATGTTTTAATTAATTAATAATACCAAAGCTTTTTAAATAGATGTGTTAAAAACCTTATTTTATGGGCATTTAGAGAAGAATAAAGACGGATCTATTGGGATTTGAACCCAAGTTTTAGGCTCCGCAAGCCTACGTGCTATCCAGGCTACACCATAGATCCAATTGAAAATTATTTTTTGCCTTTTCTGGAAAGAGTAGAAGTTCCCCAAAAGAAAACAGAAACTAAACCAAAGCCTAAAAATAAATATGCCATCATTATAGCACTTGTAAGATATAAATATTTATAAACTAAAAAATAAGCTAAAATACCAGTCACAATAAAGGTAAGAATATTTTTTTCACCAAAAGCCTGTGCTGCGTTTTCATAAATAAAAAAAACAATTAAACCCATTATAACATACTTAACCCAAGGAAAGATCGCCATTGCTCCAGGAACAATCAAAATTGCAATTACAGACACTACTAAAATCTTTGCAAGTAATGGAATACCACCAAAAAAACCTCTATTACTATTCATTTTTAATTCATCTTCCAGGAGGTCTTCCACCCATTTTTTTAACTAATTGATTTCTTGCAGCATGTTCAGTTGCTCCAGGAGTTCCATGAGTTTCCATTTTTTTACCCATCATCTCTTCTGCACAACCACCAGCACTAATAAAGAAGAAATCAACAAATATTCCTGCAACACCAACTGACAAAAGA
>JAQVRT010000006.1 GCA_028700905.1 Candidatus Iainarchaeum sp.
TGGAATTGCAATTTATCATGTTGATGAACAATATATAGAAGACAATTATCCTACTAACAGTATCATGTGGGATCCTGATGGAGATTTCTATGATGATACTGGTGGACATCCAGGAATTGTTTTTGAAGAAAATTTTAAAGAAAGTACTTTTAATCATATATATGATTCAATTGATTTGTATTCAAAAGATTATGATGATTTAATTGGAGACAATACTTTTGGCTATTTTGATAGATATCAAAGATTCTATCCTGAATATGGTGCAATTTGGGATTATCACAATAAAGCATATAATGGTAATTTAACTGGTGTTACTGTTGGTACTTTAAGTGGTAGTGGTTCTATTGTTTATGCTTATCTTCAAAGTTATCAAGAACCTTTTGATGCTTTAATTTCTTCTCCAAAGAGTAACAGATGGTATAAATATACTAACAATTTAAATTTTATTTCAAGTTATTATAACAACTTAGGAGATGTTAGTTGTGTTTGGGAAGATTCAAGTAAAAATATTCTTTCTCAAGATTGTGAATTTTCTGCAACTCCAGAAGAGTTAGATCTTCCAATCAGTGAATGTTCAGAAAAAATAACTTTAACTTTAGAAATAACAGATCAAGAAACTGGAGATACAATTATTGATACTGTTGATATTAAGATTTATGAAACCATAAGAGATATTTGTGAGACTGCTAATAATAACACACAAGCAGCAACAAAATAAAAAAATAAGTAAACCATTTATATACTTTATGTTACATAATTTATAATATAATATTTAATTTTAAAAATAAAAATAGGTGAATATTTTGACAAAAATTAAAAAAGGACAAGTTTCTTTAGAAGCAATTATTATAATTGGTGTTATTGTTTTAGCAAGTATTATATTTGCGACATTCTATATTTCTAATGTTAATAAAAAAATAGATACTGCAAGTAATCTAGATCCAAATTTTTCTGGAATGATTGGATCTGATGAAATGGGATCAATTGATCCTATTGATATAGGAGAAGATCCAGGTCCAGGTCCAGGAGGAAGTACTTGTGGTAATGATATTGTTGAAGGCACTGAAGATTGTGATGGTACTGATTTAAATGGTGCTACATGTGAAACTGAAGGTCAAGGTTCAGGAGATTTATCTTGTAATTCAAATTGTACTTTTAATAATTCTGGATGTTCTAGTCCAACAACAAGTTATACAATAACTTCAAGTCATGGATCAAACGGTTCAATTAATCCATTAGGAGCAGTTACAGTTTTAGAAGGTGCAAGTAAAAAATTTAGTTTTTTTCCAAATGCAGGTTATGATGTAGATACTGTTTCAATTGATGGTGCAGAAGTTTCTCTTAGTGAAAGAAGAAGTTATACTTTTAATAATGTTACTTCAGATCATACAATACATGTAACATTTAAACCACAATCTTCAAATGAACATATTATTTTTGCAAGTAATGGTTCACATGGAACTATAGATCCTGCTGGAAATAATACAGTTACAGAAGGAGATGATATTACTTTTACATTTAATCCAGATACAGGATATCGTGTAGGTAATGTTTATATTGATTCTTTAACAGTTGGTGCTGAACAAATAGAAATTATTAATGATTTTTCTTCAAAAGATTCTGAAAATAATAATTTATATTTTTCTGAAGAAGATACTTTATATTTTGCAGCTAATACAGGTCCAGGAACTTCTTCAAATTTAGTTTATACTTTTGAAGATGTAGATGATAGTCATACTATACATGTAACTTTTATTTCAAATACAACTCCAACATATACTTTAGATTATATAGCTGGAGCTAATGGTAGTATTGATGGTTTTGCTTCTCAAACTATAAATCAAGGAGAAGATGGAGATGAAGTATGTGCTGTTGCAGATGCTGGTTATGTTTTTGAAAATTGGGATGATAACTTACAAACAGAATGTAGAACTGAAACAAATGTAACAAGTAACCAAACATATACTGTTTCATTTACAGAAGCAGCAGGTCAAACAATGGCTATGGATTTAGAAGGTGTTGAATCAACTCCAATAAGTCAAAATTTTGATGTTGTTGTTAATACTTCTGAAACTCCAGGAACTGTAAGTTATGGTTTAGTTGCAGATTTATTAATTTATAATGATGTTGCAGGAGATTATTTACCTACAAACAATTGTTCTTATAACGGAACTTTTGCTTCAACACACACACTTGAAACAAATCAATCCCCAGGTATTGAAAATTATACATTCTCTTGTAATACTTCTGGAAACTATAAATTTACATTTACAGCAACAGATACAACTAATCCAACAAATGATGTTTCAAGAGATAAATTAATAACTGTTGTAAATAATCAAACAGCAGCTGCACCTACATTTTCAATTGACGGAGATACTTATTATAATGACCAAACATTAATTTTAAGTTCAACAACTCCTGGTGCAACTATTAAATACACAATTAATGGAGCAAATCCAACATGTACTACAGGAACAACTTATTCAAGTCCAATTCAAATTAACCAAGTTTCAACAGTAAAAGCAATTGCTTGTAAATCAGGATATATTGAAAGTCCAATTGTTACAGAAATTTATAATTTAAAAGTTGGAACTCCTACACCAAGTGTTAATCCTGGTGTATATTCTCAAGCACAAACAATTACTCTTTCAACAGAAACAATTGGTGCAACTTTGTATTATTCAACAGATGGTTCTGGTGCTTTTGATGGAAGTGTTTATGTTCCAGGAGAAGAAATAATAATTTCAAGCCCATTTACTGAATTAAGAATAGCAGGAATAAAATCAAATTATAATGATAGTGAAGAATATGATGAAATCTATTATATAAATGGTTATGAATCTCCTACTCCAAGCATGGTTTTTACAAATGATTATGGAGGTGCATTTGATCTTGTAGGTGCTGCAAATTTAACTCATGGAAATGTTTTCATTGAAGATGAAGTAAATAATTTAGTAAGATTTATTGATCCTAAATTAGATGGAAATTATTTTAACGGAAGTAATGCTTCAGGAGATACATTAATAGATTGTGAGGCATTTTGTTCTGAAAAGTATTTAGGAGGAACTTGTTATTCTTATGATACTATTAATTATTCTGGAAATGGAAATGATTTAATCTATTATAGATACATGATTCCAGGTGCTGGAGGGACAAATGATGTTTTCCCTTACACTATTGGAGGTATGTTATCTAATTCTTCTCAATGGGCTTATGGTTCCGGAGTGACTGGAGGTCCGGATAGAGTAGAATACTTCACTTGTGATTTCTCACATACTCCAAGTCCAGAAGATACAGACTTTGGATTTATTGATTTATACACAGTAGATTTATTACAGTGTGATGGAACTTTTGATTGTACAGGATACTATTATGATTCTGCAAGAGTAACTTTTGAAAATGTTACAAAAGTAGGTTCAGAATATACTTACTCAGGTTTAAATGTTGTAGGTAATTTTGTTACACAAGGTGCTACTGCTCCAACAGGAACAGTTTACATACTTTCAGATGATTTCTCACAAGCTTGTGATGCTGTATGTGATGCTTTATATCAAGGAAGTTCTTGTGAGAATTATGATGATAGTCAAATATCTTCTCAAGGTAAAGCTGTTTCATATAAATATTTTAGTCTTTTTCTTAACCCTAATTTAAGTACAGGTTATTATTGGACATCTGGAAGTCCACTTTTTTATGATGTTTATGCAGGAGATTATGTTCTTTCAGAAGTTACTTGTTCAAAGTAATTTTTAAAAAAGCTTAAGATTTCTTTTAAGCTTTTCTTTTTTTTTCTTTTTATATAGCTTTTTTTAAATAATTATATTTAAAAACATTCCTCCATATATAATATTTATATATATAGTTCTTTTTTTCAAAAAAAACTAAAAAACCAATGACACTATAAGGAGGTTGTTTGTCATGTCTGAATTTATAAAATTCTCTGTACCTGAAGATTTAAGAGTTTTACAAGATGAAACTATTAAAAAATTATCAAAATCAGGTAAAATAAAAATAGGTATAAACGAAGTTACAAAAACAATTGAAAGAGGAAATGCAAAATTTGTTATTATTGCTGAAGATGTATCTCCTGCTGAAATTGTAATGCATATACCAATAATCTCAAAAGAGAAAAAAATCCCTTTTTCTTATGCAAAAACTAAAGAAGATTTAGGTAAAATGGTTGGTATTTCTGCAAAAGCAAGTTGTGTTGCTATAACAGATGCTGGTTCAATGCAAAAAGAATTAACAACATTAATCGATAAGATTGAAGAAGTTTCTGGTGGTAAAAAAGCAGCTGCAAAAACAGAAGATGTTAAAAAAGAAAAACCTTCTCCTAAAAAAGAAGAAGTAAAAAAAGAAGCTCCTTCTCCTAAAAAAGAAGAAGAAGTAAAAAAAGAAACACCTAAAGAAGAAAAACCAGAAAATAAAGAAGAAGTTAAAAAAGAAAACAAAGAATGAGGTGAATAATTTATGGCTGATGAAGGAATACCTGCAGAAGTAGTAGAAGTTGTAGGTAGAACTGGTTCTCGTGGAGAAGCTACCCAAGTTCTTTGTAGAGTTATTGATGGTTATGAGAAAGGTAGAATTAAAAAAAGAAATGTCAAAGGTAATGTTAAGAAAGGAGACATTCTATTATTAATGAATCCAGAAACAGAAGCAAAGGACATTAAGGCACGTAGGTGATTTTTAATGCAATGTACATTTTGCGGAAAAGAAGTTCCAAAAGGGACTGGTGTTTTATATGCAAAGAAAGATGGAACTACTTTTATATTTTGTTCAAGCAAATGTAAAATTAATGTTCTTGAAAAAAAATTCAAAGCACATAAAACCAAATGGACAAATAAATATCATGTAGAAAAAGAAAGACATTTAAAGAAAAAATAATTTTTTTTCTTTTTCTTTTTTCTTCAAATATTTCTAAATATAAATATTTTTTTTAATATAAATTAAATATTTAAAATAAAAATAAATAAAAGGTGGTTTTTGTTGTTTAGACAACCAATAATTACAATAATGGGACACATTGATTCTGGAAAAACAACTTTTCTAGATAAGATCAAGGGTACCGGTATTGCAAAACTTGAAGCTGGAAAAATAACACAGCATATTGGGGCAACAGAGATATCTTTAGATGTTATTTTAAAAATTTGTTCACATCTTTTAGAAAAATATAAATTTCAAGTAACAATTCCAGGTTTGTTATTTATTGACACACCAGGACATAATGCTTTTGATAATTTAAGAGAGAGAGGTGGCTCTTTAGCAGATTTAGTTGTTTTAGTTGTTGATATTAATAAAGGTCTTCAAGCACAAGATATTGAAACTTTAGAAATATTAAAAATGTATAAAGTTCCATTTATTATTGCTGCAAACAAAATAGATTTAGTTTCAGGATATTTTCAAGAAGGAAAAGATATCTCTCAAGCTTTAGAAAAACAATCAAAATCAACTGAAGATAAAATAGATGAATTAATCTACAAAATTGTTGGACAACTTTATGACAAAGGTTTTCAAGCTGAAAGGTTTGATAGAATTTCTGACTTTAAAAAACAAATTGCAATTATTCCAACCTCTTGTGAAAAAGAATATGGTTTAACAGAAGCAATTTTATTTTTATCAGTTCTTTCTCAAAAGTTTTTAGGTCCAAGAATAACAATTGAATCTTCTCAAAAACCACAAGCAACAATCTTAGAGGTTGGAGAAATAACTGGTATTGGAAAAACAGTTGATGCAATTGTTTATCAAGGAGTTTTAAAAGTAAAAGATAAAGTTTCTTTTCTTTCAAGAGAAGGAGTTATTGAAACAAAAATAAAATCTCTTCTTAAATTAAATGTAATGAGTGCAATTAATAAAAAAAGAGATTATAAAAACGTAGATTTTGTATCAGCTGCAAGTGGAGTTAAAATAGTTGGTCCTGATCTTGATAAATGTATTCCAGGAAGTATTATTGTTTCTTCTGAAGATTTAGATGCTGTTGAAAGATTAAAAGAAAAAACATTAAATAGTTTTGTATCATCAGATATTGATGGTGCTTTTCTAAAAACAGATACTTTAGGATCTTTAGAAGCATTAATTAAGCTTCTTACAAAAAATAATATTCCAATCGCAAAAGCAGATATTGGTCCTATTACACAAAAAGATATTTTAGAAATTAAAGTTTTAAATCAAAGAGATAAGAAAAAAGGAGTTTTGTTTTTATTTAATGCAAATATTTCAAAAGATTTTTTAGAAGATTTAAATAAAGAAAAAATTCCAGTTTTTAAAAATAATATAATCTATAAACTTATAGAAGAACATGCCGATTGGCTTTTAAAAGAAAACAAAATTGAAAAAGATAGTTTACTTAAGGAAATTATTTTTCCTTGTGAAATTAAAGTTTTAAAAAACCATATATTCAGAACTAGTAAACCTGCAATTGTTGGAGTTAAAGTTGTTGCAGGAAAATTAACTCCTGGTTCAAGAGTATTATTAAATGATAAAGAAATTGGAGTTGTTGAAGGAATTCAAGCTGAAGGAAAATCTTTAGATATTTTAGAAAGAGGTTCTGAAGCTGCAATTTCAATTAAACATGCAGTATATTTAAAAGATTTTAAAGAGGAAGATGTTTTTTCAGTATATGTTCCTGATTCCTCTATTAAAAAACTTGAACAAATGATAGATGATCTTACAAATGAAGAACAAGAAATGTTATATAAAATTAAATCAAAAAGAATTAATGTAAATTAAAAGAAACTGAGGTGTTTTAAAAATGAAATTAAATATTGCAGACCCTAAAAATGCAAAAACTTTTTCAATAGAAGCAGATGAAAAAAATAGTCTTTACTTTGTTGGAAAAAAATTAAAAGATGAAGTTGACTTATCTTTCATTGCAGCAGGACTTAAAGGAGTAATTACTGGTGGTTCTGATAAAGATGGTTTTCCAATGCACGGAGCACTTGATTCAGAAAATAGAAAAAAATTATTATTATCTGGTGGAGTTGGATTTAAACCTACAAGAAAAGGTGAAAGAAGAAGAAAAAGAGTTGCTGGAAGAATAATTACAACTCACATACAACAAATAAATATTAAATTAACTGCAGGTGATTCTAAAGTTTTAGAAGAAAAACATACAAAAAAAGATGAAAAGAAATAAAAGGATGAAATAAGTAGGTATTAATATATGAATAATGAAATTCAAGCAGAACTAAATATAGGGATTGTAGGACACGTTGATCACGGAAAAACAACATTAACTTCAAAGCTAACCGGTAAATGGACAGATAGACATTCTGAAGAAATAAAACAAGGAATTTCTATTAAATTAGGTTATGCAGACGCAGAGTTCTATATTGATCCATCAGTTTCTGGAATTTCAAGCTATACCTCTCAAAAAACACACCCTTTGACAGGAAATAAGACTGAGTTGATAAGAAAAGTGTCATTTGTGGATGCTCCTGGCCACGAAACCTTAATGGCAGTTATGCTCTCTGGAGCTGCATTATTAAATGGTGCAATTTTAGTAGTTGCTGCAAATGAAGAATGTCCTCAACCAAGAACTGTTGAACATCTTTTAGCACTTAAGATGCATGGTATTAAAAATTTAGTTGTTGCTCAAAATAAAATAGATTTAGTTTCAAAAGAAGAAGCTCTTTTAAATTATAAAAAACTAAGAGAGTTTTTAGATTCTGAAGGTTATAAGGATTCTCCAATTATTCCAACTTCTGCTCATTTTGATACAAATATTGATGCTTTAATTTATGCAATTGTAAACACTATTGAAAAACCTTCAATTGAAAAATTATCTTCTAAACCTTTAAAGATGCAGATTGTAAGATCTTTTGATATTAATAAACCTTCAACAAAAATAAAAGAACTTAAAGGTGGAGTTTTAGGTGGAGCTATTTTAGAAGGTAAAATTTCTGTAAATGATAAATGTTTTATTTATCCTGGTTTTGAAAATGGTCCTATTGAGTTTAAGGTTAAATCTTTAAATTCTGAAAGAATTTCACTTAAGAGTGCACACGCTGGTGGACTTATAGCAATTGGAACTGATTTAGATCCTTTCTTTTGTTTTTCAGATAAAATGGTTGGTCAGATTGTTTGTGAAGAAAAATCAAAACCTACTCTTTCAAATATTATAAAAATTGATTATAATAAAATAGAAAGATTAATTGAACCAAATCAATCAGAATTTAAGATTGGAGAAAGAATTGTTTTAGTTATAGGTTCTTCTGCTCAAGTAGGAGTTATTAAAAAAATAAATAAAAATAATGAATTTGAAATAATGCTTGCAAGAAACGCAGCTTTTTATCCAAAAAATAAAGTTGCAGTAAGCAGAAATGTAAATAGTAGATGGAGACTTGCAGGATATGGGGAGATTAAATAATATTTTGATTGATACAAATGTATTAATCTATATGTATGAAAACAAAAAAGATATCTTTGATTATGTTACAGTTTTAATCCCTGATCCAAAGTTTTTTATTTTAGATAAAGTTTTTGATGAACTTTCAAAAGTTTATAAAACTAAACCTAATAAGTTTTTAGGTATTAAAAGATATTTAGAAAAATTAAAAGAAATAAATAAGTTTGAAATTATTGAAGTTGGAGAAGATGTTTTAAGTCTTAGTGTTAAATTTACAAAAATAGATAACTTATTAATATATTACAGTAATAAATATTTAGTATATACAAATGATAAAATATTAAAAGATAAAATTAAAAAAAAAGGAAATAGAGTTTTAACTTTAAAAAATAATGGTGTTTTATTAATTTAAAAAAAAAAATATAAAAAGAGGAAGATTTTATATGGGTTATAAAAAATTTGATGTAGAAGGAATCGTTTCAGTATCTCCTTTAAATTTATCTGGAGAATTAAAAGATATTTTAAAAGAACAATTATCAATTAACTATGATGGTGTTATTGATAAAGACATAGGTCTTATAATTGCAATAACAGATGTTTTAGATCATAGTGAAGGAGAAATTATTCCTGGAGATTCAGATGTTTTCTTTAAAGTTAAATTTAGAGTAATAAGTTTTCTTCCTAAATTACATGAAGTTATTAGAGGTAGAGTTACACAAGCAACTGATTTTGGTGCTTTTATAAATATTGGTCCTTTTGAAGGTTTATGTCATGTTTCTCAAGTAATGCCAGATTTTAATTCTTATAACCCTGAACTTCCTGGTTTCTTTGCAAAAGAAAGTAAAAAAACATTAGTGGTTGAAGATAAAGTTTTAACTAGAATTTCAAACATTAGTTTTAAGAAAACAATTGCTGAAACAAAAATTGGTCTTACAATGAGACAAACAGGTCTTGGTAAAGAAGAATGGATTGCAATTGATGCAAAGGCTGAGAAGAAAACTACTAAAAAAACATCTAAAAAAGATGATACTAAAGAAAAAAAGACCACAACTAAAAAAGGTGGTAAAAAATGAATAAAAAAGCATGTAGAAAGTGTAGAAAAATTATAGAAGAAGTTGAAGTAAATGAAAAAGGAAAAGAAGAATCTGTAAAGGTTTGTCCTGTATGTGAAAGTACAAATTTCACAACTTTTTGGAAAGGTTCTGCACTTGTTGTAAATCCTGAAAAATCAGAAATTGGTAAGGCAATGGATGTAACAGTTCCTGGAAAATATGCCTTAAGATTAAGTAGGTGATTTATAAGTATTATTATACTTATTTTTTAAGAATGGATTTTACGAAAGTAAAGTTTTAATTTTTCTTTATAAAAATATTTTTTTAAAGAAAATAAAAATCTCTCTCAAAGATTTTAGAAATATAAGGTGAAAATTAATGGAAATAGAATTTGAAAAATCAAGAAATGAACTTTTAAAAAGAACAAATGTTTTTGTAAAAATTAGAAGTGTTAAAACACCAAGTAAAAAAGAACTTCAAACAAAAGTTGCTTCTGTTCTTGCATGTGATGAAGCATTAGTTGTTGTTGATAAAATTTCTCAAGAATTTGGATCTAAAATTTCAAATGCATATGTTAAGGTTTATGATTCTTTAGAAGCTTTAAAAAAAATAGAGCTTGAACATAACATTAGAGATATTTTAAAAGAAGAAAAAGAAAAAGAAGAGGCACTTAAAGCTGAAAGAAAAGCAAAAAAAGAAGCTGCAAAAAAACCAGCTGAACCTGAAAAAGAAGAAGCTGAAAAAGAAGAAGCTGAAGAAAAGTCTCAGGAAGAAGTTAAAGAAGAGTAGTTTTTAAACAAAAACTAATTTTTAAAAAATTGGAAAATTAAGGTGAAAAATTATGGCTAAAAAGAAAGGAGCTAATTCAGTTAAAAAAGGTAAGAAAGCTCATAAGAAAACTGTAAGAGTTAAAGTGAATAAATTTTATGAAGTTTCTGGCGCAAGTGTTACAAGAAAAGGAAAAGATTGTCCTAAATGTGGTACTGGTGTTAAAATGGGTTCTCACAAAACAAAAGATGGTCAAGTAAGGTATGCTTGCGGTAAATGTGGGACAACAGTTTGGGAATAGTTTTATTTTAAATAAATGTGATTTAATATTTTCTATATATTAGATCTCTTTTTATTTTTATTTCCTATTTATTTTTTATTTTTTGAAAATAGAAAAATTAAATTTAAAGAGATTTTGTCTAATTTTGGTGTTAAAAAAATCTCTTTTAAATATTTTATAAAACATACTTTTATTGTTTTTTTTATTCTGTTATTTTTAAGTATGTTTATTAATCTAGTATTTATTTTATTTGGTTTTACAGATTTAGGTCTTGTTACTGAAAAAATAAAAACTCTTTCTCCATTTTTTATAGTTTATTTATTAGTTGTTAGAGTATTTTTAGAAGAATGGTTTTTTAGAGGTTTTTTAGTTTATAAAACTGGGGTTTTATTTTCTGCATTTTTATTTGCTGCAGGACATTATGGGTATGGGTCTATTGTCGAAGTAGTGGGTGCTTTTATATTAGGTTTAGTTTTAGCTTTCTATTATAAAAAAATAAATAATATTTATCCTCTTTATGCTGCGCATTTTCTATATAACTTAATGGTTATTTTAGTTACTTTTTTTACAATTTAATTTTAATTAACAATAGTTAACTAATTATATTTTTTAAAAAATAATTTAAAGAAAAGAATAGTAGTATAGTTTAATTTATTAATGTGTATTATTTTGTATATCTATTTTAGTATTATATATATATAGTTTATATTCTATTCTTATATTGGATTAAAAAAGCTATTCTTTATAGAGATGATAGAAGAGCTTTTGTGAGTATTATGAGTATGACAATACAACACAAATCCGATAGTTAGGAGGAGCTAAACTCAACGTGTTTAAACGGAAAAAAACTTAAGGTGTGCTCCCCTATCTTTAACATTTACTATTTTTATTATTTTCTAATATTATTTTTTCAAATTCTATTTTTTTAAGTAAATCGTAATTTATAAATAATTTTTTAATAAGTAACCTAAGTAACAATGTTACATAGGTTTATATTCTTTTTGTTATATGTATTCTTATAATGGTTACAATAAAAAATATGGCTGATAATCCTGAAAAGATATGGTTGCAATTTCTTATATTGAGATTGATTTATGAAAATCCAACTTATGGTTATAAGTTAATTAAAGATATTAATAAAATAAGTAATGGAAAATATATTGTTAAATCAGGTACTATGTATACTACACTTAGACGAATGGAAAAAAATAAATTACTGAATTCTATTTGGGAAAAAAATGAGTCTGGTCCTAGTAGTAGAATTTATAATCTAACTATAAAAGGTAAAATAAAACTTAAAAATTTACTTAAAATGGTTGTTGAAAGAAAAAAAATAATAGATCAGTTAATTAAATTTTATGAAAAAGAATTTAAAGAACAATAAATATAATGTAAATTAAGATTATTTATGAAAATAAAATTACATCAAATATTACTTTGGATTACAATAATTTCTTTAATAGTTTTAGTTATATCTACTGTACCTTTATTAGTTAGTTATTTAAAAAATGTAGATGTTAAATTTCCAATGTTTGTAACTATTCATGTTTGGTCTGGTATTATACTATTAGTGGTTGTATTATTAAGAGTTTTTATTAATCGTAAAAAATTAAAGATAATGCTTACTAATTAGTTATTTTAAAAATTAAGGAGTTAATTGATTAATATGTTTTCAAAAAAAATTATTTTAGTATCTGTTTTATTTTTACTTACATCTTTATTTTCGGGGTTGATTTTCTCTGAAAGATATATAGATAGTTCTTATGTTCAAGTTATTGCTCAAGAAGTAAGTCCTGAACCAGTAGAGCCTGGTCAAGATTTTTTACTAAAAGTTAGAGTTCATAATTTTGGAACAGTGGATGCTAAAAATGTAAAAATTAATCTTGATTTAAATTATCCTTTTTATTTAAAAAATACAAGTGAGTCTTATATTGACTTTAATTCGATTTGTTCTAATTGTTCTGCAGAAAATACATATTATTTTACAGTTTCAAGTTCTGCAGTTTCAGGGATATATCCCATACATTTTAATATATCTGAAATAAATAATGAAACTGTTTCTTTTAAACCTCAAATAATAGATATTTCCATATTAGGTAAACCTGATTTAGTTTTAGAAACCATAAAAGTAGATCAAAATATTTCTGCCGGAGATATATTTAATATTAAATTTTTATTAAGGAATATAGGTACTGGGAATTCTAGAAATATAAAAATAATTCCTAATTCTGATGATTTTATGCTTATTGGGACAAATACTAAATGGTTTGAAGAATTAGGTCCCAATAAAGAAATTATTTTTGATTTAAATTTTATTTCAAACAAAGATTTAATTTCAAATAGTTATATTTTTCCTATAGATCTTGAATTTTTAGGAGAAAAACAAAATTTTTATACCTCTTCATATAATATTGGAATTAATCTTTTAGGAAAAGCAGATTTATCTTTACAAAATTTAAAAATTACTCCTTTAAACCCTTCTTTAAAAGATTTAATTAATTTTGAAGGAATTATTGAAAATATAGGAAATGGAAAAGCAAATAATGTTTCTTTAGAATTATTTGTTTCAAATGATGAGAATTATAAATATTATATTGGTCAATTAAATAAAGATGATGATGCTCCTTTTTATTTTAATGAAATTAAATTTAATTCTGTTGGAAATAATAAAGTAAATTTGATTGTAAATTATGATGATGATTACGGTAATTATAAAATAGAAATTCCTTTAAATCAAAATATAAATAAATCTAATAATTTATCTTTATTTTTTATAGTTTTATTTTTATTTTTGGTTTTATTTTTTAGTTTGTATTTATTAAAAAATAATAAACACAATAAAAATAAAAAAATAAAGAATTGATTTAGATTTATATGAATAAAAAAGATATTAAGCTAATGTTTTTTTTAGCTTATAAAAATATAATTAAAAGTAAATCTACTTTTATTGTAATTGTAGCTGTAATGGCTATGAGTTTTTTGTCAATAACTTTTTTTTCTGCAATTATTGATGGGTTAAGTTATGAATTTGAAGAGTCGATGATTGATGGTCAAACAGGGCATTTAATGATCGAACCATCTAATGAAGAAAGTTTTATATTTAATTCTGATAGATTAGAAAAAAATATTTCTAAAATTCCAGGAGTAATTGGTGTTTCTTCAAGATTAGAATCAAATATTTTAATTACTTATAAAAATGAAGAGCTAGGGGCACCTGTTTTCTTTATTGATCCTATTGATGAACAAAAAGTATCTAATTTTCATGAAAGTTTAATAGAAGGTAGTTTTCTTTCATATAAAGATACATCTGAAATTATTATTGGTTCTGATTTACTAGAACAGTATGCGCCTATAGATGATACTAAGAAAAGGTTTAATCTTAGAATAGGGGATAATATTATTTTAACTTTTAATAATGGTTATAAAAAAGAATATAAAATCAAAGGTATTTTTAAAACAGGTTCTAAGTTTAATGATGATAAAATTTTAATTAATAAAGAAGAATATTTTTCAATATTCAATAAAGAAGATATTTCTCATAAAATACTTATTAAACTTCCTTCAAGAGGTCTTGAAAAAGAATATATTCAAAAGATAGAAGCTTTAGGAATAATTGAACAGATTAACCCTTGGGAAACTAAGATTGGTATGATTAAACAATTTGTAGGAAGTCTTCAAATTACAAATCAGATAACTGGTTTTATAGGTTTATTAACTGCATTTGCAACAATTTACATAATTATTTTTATAAATGTAACTAATAAAAGAAAGCAGATAGGTATATTAAAAGCTATAGGTATTAAAAAAAAAATTATTCTTGGATCATATATTATTCAATCTTTTATTTATGGTTTTGTAGGTGTTATTTTTGGAAATATTATTATGCAAATTTTGTTGGCTTTACTTGCAAGTTATCCATTATCTATGCCTATTGGGGATGTAGTTCCATTACTAACAATAGGTAAATTATTAACTACCTCTTTTATTTTAATTTTAGCCTCTATTGTTGCAGGTTTTTTTCCTTCTAGAAAAGCTTCTAATGATAATATCTTAGATGCTATATTTGGAGGATAGATTATGATTAAAAATATTATTGAAGTAAATAAACTTGAAAGAATATATTCTAATGGAATTGTTAAAACTTATGCCTTAAAAGACGTTTCTTTAAGTATAAAACCTGGTGAATTTGTTGCAATTATGGGGCCTAGTGGTTCTGGAAAAAGCACTTTACTTCATCAGTTAGGACTGTTAGATACTCCAACTAATGGAAGTATTATTATTGATAATGAAGATGTATCGAAATTAACTGATAAACAAAAAACTACCTTTAGATTAGAAAAATTAGGTTATGTTTTTCAGTCATATAATTTATTACCAGAACTTAATGTTATTGAAAATGTTTTTTTAACCTCTATGGCTAAAGGTTTAGATCCTAAAGAATATAATTTGAGAGCAAAAGATATTCTTGAAAAAGTAGGTTTAAAAGATAGATTGTATTATTATCCTTCTGAACTTTCTGGAGGTCAACAACAAAGAGTTTCTATTGCAAGAGCATTAGTTAATAAACCTAAAATTTTATTTGCAGATGAACCAACTGCAAATCTTGATTCTGATTCTTCTCAAGATATAATTGATTTATTTAAAAAATTAAATAAAGAAATTAATCAAACTATTGTTATGGTAACACATGAATTAGAAGAAGGTAAAAAAGCAGATAGGATAATTTGGATTAAAGATGGTATTCTAGATAAGTCTGTAAAAGTTTAACTATTTATAAATAAAATATTTAATATTTTTATTATAACTATATTTTAAATAAAATTTAGATCTATAGATATTTTTATATATTTTATTAATATAGTTTATTTATGAAGTCAAGATATATTTTATTAGTTTTAATATTGTTAATTATAATTATAGGTTTTATTATATTTTATAATAAATCAAATTCTAATTATTTTTTAAAAAATAATATTTTGGATAATAATTTATCTGTAGAAGAAATAAATGCTTTAAACGCAACTTTAAATGATGAATATAAAGCAGAAGCTACTATCAAAAAGTTATTAATAAATTTGGAAATGTTCCACCTTTTGTAAATATTATGTCTGCTGAACAAAAACATAGTTCTTCTTTAATTATGTTATATAATAAATATAATTTAACTATTCCAGAAAATGATTGGTATAATGAAGTTCCAGAATATGAAAGTGTTCAAGAAGCTTGTAAAGCAGGAGTTAATGCTGAAATTGAGAATGCTGCTTTATATGATGAAATGATGAAAAATATAACTCATGAAGATATAATTCAAGTTTTTAATTCCTTAAAAAATGCTTCTTTAGAAAAATATCTTCCTGCTTTTGAAAGATGTTCTTAATTAGTTGTATTAAATTTCATTTTTCTTTGAGGTTCAATTCCCGCCAGAAGCTTTGCTTTTTAATTTATGTTATTTTAATTTATTTTTTATTACTTTTAGAAATAAATCTATTTAAATAGTTTATTTTTATATATATGTATTATTCGCGAATAATGTTGGACAAAAATTTTGAGGTGGTTGTGTGTTTGATATCGCAGATTTTCCAAAATTAGAATCTCCCTTTATAAGAAAAACTATTAATGAAAAATATATAGTAACTTTTGAGATTAATCCTAAATATAAATGGATTTTTAATAGAAACATTGTTTTAGCTTCAGAAAAGATAGATGGAACTAATGTTTCAATAATTATAAATAAAGGAAAAATAATTGATATATACAATAGAAAAAATAAAATTGAAATATTAGCAAATAAAAAATATTTTAGATTTATAGATGGTATCAACTATGCCTTATATAAAGAATTATTTAGAACAAATAAATCTATGCAAATATTTGGAGAATTAATTGGGCCAACAGTTAATGGAAATCCCTATAATGAAGTAAGAAACATATGGGTGCCTTTTTCTTACTTAAAAGAAAAATGTGAATTTAAATTTTGGAATAAATTTTTAGAAGAAGAAATTGACGGTAAAGATTTAAGCGAAAAAGAAATATTTGAAAAAACATCAAATATTTTTAAAAATCTTTGGAGTCTTTATTATAGAAGAAAAACAGGCGAAAAGATATTTGCTGAAGGAATTGTATTTTATAATAAAGAAACTGGAGAGATGTGTAAACTAAGAAGAGATATGTTTGATTGGTATGAAGGAATTAGTCATGATTTTTTTAAAGCTAAAGCAAAAAAAGATCTATAATATTTAATTTTTATAAATATATTTTGTATTACTCACATCTGTGTATTACTCACAATCTTTTTAAATGTTTTGAGTAATACATATTTATGAGTTATTTATCTAAACTTAAAAGAAATAATAAAACATATTATTATCTTGTAGAAAATATTCCTATATCTAAAGGTAGGCGAAAACAAATTAGAAAATATATAGGGACAATTAAACCTACAGATCAAAAATTATCTTTAGAACTATTAAAGTTTGAAAAAGAAATTACTTCTAAAAAAAAACAAATGCAAGGATTTACCTATTTAACTAAAGAAGAAATAAAAGAAGTAGATGAAATTAATTCAAATTTTTGGAAAAAATATAATAAATTATCAAAAACTGAGAGAGAAGAATTTTGGAATAATTTTATTGGAATTTTTGTTTTTAACACAAACTCAATAGAAGGTTCAACTTTAACATTAAAGGAAGTTGAACTACTATTATCTGAAAATATATCTCCAAATAGACCTTTAGAAGATGTTTTAGAAGCAAAATCTGCAAAAAAAGCAATTAATTTTATTTTAAATTATAAATCTGATTTGTCAATAGATTTAATTACTAAACTTCATAAAATATATTTTAAAGAAAGCTTTCCAGATATAGCTGGTAAATTTAAAAGATTAAATAATAGAATAAAAGGATCAAAATTTGATACTACTCCAAAAGAACTAGTTTTAACTGATTTAAAAATACTTATAGATAATTATAAAAAATTTAAAAAAGAATTACATCCAATAGAATTATCTGCTTGGTTGCATTGGTCTTTTGTAAAAATTCATCCTTTTCAAGATGGAAATGGAAGAATTTCAAGATTACTTATGAATTTTATACTTTTTAAAAATAAATATGCTTTAATAGATATTAAAACAAAAGAAAAACAAACATATTTTAATTCTCTTGAAAAATGTAATTATTTGAATAATGGAAAACCATTAGCTCAAAGATTAGTTAGAAGATTTAAAAAACAGTATAAAAATATATTTTCAAATTTATAGTTTTATTAATTTTTTTTTAAAAGAAAAAACTATTTATAACTTAAAAGTTTCTTAACATCAATATTTTCATTAAAGATCTCTTTTGACATACCTTGAACATGCCCAGCACCAACAACAACCACAATGCTGTTAACATCTTCTTGTTCTAAGATCTGTCTAATACCATAAGCCATAAACTGATCTCTTTCATCAATCATTATTCTTTTTAATGTTTTATGTCTTTTCATGAAAATTTCAAGAAGTTTATTTAGTTTTTCACCGCTTTCTTCATCATCAACACTTTTTAAAATAGTATTAACATCAAAGTCTTTTCCAAGTTCTTTTCTTGTATTAAATCCTCCAAAGAAAAGCCTAAATTTATCTCTAAAGGTTAAATTTTTTAAAAGTTTACTTAAAGTAAACTCTGCATCTCTATCAAGAAGTAAAAGTTTTGATTTATTCTCTTGAGCAGAAATAACTCCTTGCATCATTTCTTCTCCAGGAGTTGTATCAAATTTACTTGCAATTTTTTTTTGAAATTTTTGTAAAACGTAATATACTAAAAAAAGACCTGGCTTTTTAACTTTAAAAACATCTTTAAATCTAATCTCTCTTTTATTTTCTTTTGTCATCATGCTTTGAAATCTTTTTCTATCAAGCTCAATTCCAACAACATCAGGTTTTTCTAAATCAATAGTTTCTTTTACTTTTTCCTTACTTTTTTTAGAAATATGTGCTGTTCCAACAATAATTATTTTCTTATTATTATAAAAAATAGTTTTAATCATAATTTTCACTTAAAATAAACATTTAAATAGGTTTTTAATATATTATATATTATAAATATAGGAAACATTTTTAATATGTTTTTAAAATATTTAAATTAAGGAAAATCAAGATATATATGAAAAATAAGATACTAATAATTTTTTTATTTACAATTTTACTTTCAACTTTT
>JAQVRT010000053.1 GCA_028700905.1 Candidatus Iainarchaeum sp.
AAGAGAAGTTGACTGCATAATTTCTACTTGAAGAGAATCAATTTCTTTTGAATAAACTTCTTTATTTTCTTCTAAAAGTAAACCTGCTTTAATATAGATACTGCCAAACCATTTAGAAACATCTTTATCAGGAATTTGTTTTTCTGAATCTGTTAATTTAGAATAATACCAATACCATTTAGCAACATGAGTTCCTATATCTCCACCATAGGAAACAGGTTTAGGATCTGCACCAACAAAGGTTAAAATTCTTGAAACAAAATCACCAGTTACAATATTTCTTACATGTCCTATATGTAAGGTCTTTAAAGGATTTGCATTAAATGTATCAATTACATATTGTTTATCATCTATTTTTAATGAACCATATCCCTTATCTTTTGTTAAAACTTCAGTTATAGTTTCTTTTAAAAGAAGAGAATCATTAATTTTTGCATTAAAATAACCATTAACTTCTGTGAAAGTAAAAACTTCATTTGAAGGAATATTTAAGTATAAATATTTTGATATTTCCTGAGGAGCTTTTTTTAAAATTTTAGAAACTGCAAAACAAGGAAATGAAAGATCCCCTAAATCTCTTGAAGGAGGACTTGAGGTTAAGTTAAGTATTTCTTGAATAGACTTAACATCATTTTTTAAAACTTGAAAAATAGAGTCTGCAAATAATTTTTTATAATCCATTTTAAAAAAACCTTTTTAAATTTATTTTACAAAATAGAAATTGTAAAAAAGCGAGTCCGGAGGGATTCGAACCCTCGACCCACAGCTTAGAAGGCTGTTGCCCTATCCACTAGGCCACGGACCCATATATATATTATGAAAGAATAAATATTTAAAGGAAAGCTATTTTTAACTTTTTTAAAAAAAAAAAAAAAAAGGAAAAATTAATTTCCTGTGTTGTTAGAAGAGATATTTGTGTATGCTTCTTCCAATTCTTCAATTTCATCTTGATAATTTAAAGATACAAGATCATATACTGTTTGAACTCCTAAAACAGGATTTAATTCAAACAATTTTCTATTAACTTCTAAAGAAACATTTTGATCTTCAGAACATTTTAAGAAAAGTATAGGGAATATTGAGAATACATCATTTGTAACTAAAGGTTTAATTACAAGATTTATTTTATCAGAATATAAATATTCTTCATAAAATTCATCAGTTAAAGTTTCTTTTTCAAATTGATTACAATAAGGACAATCATAATCTGTGAAAAGAACAACTGAAACAGATGCATCTTCTGTACCAATAATTTTATCTGATTCTTTAATAATTGAAGAGTAATCTAATACTTTATAGATTCCATCAATTCCACTACCTAAAGCAAGTTGAGGGAAAACATCTTCTCTTAAGATATAACCATTATTAACAGTTTCTTCTTTAAAGATTAAATTAAAAATATCTTTATTTTCAGAACCATTAAAATCAATGGAATTAACATCTCCTAAAAGATACATTGCAGGTAATGTTGTTGCACCAATAGTTTCTAAAATTTCAATACCTTCCTCAGAATCGTATTGTAAATATTCTACATCTAAATCAAATAGAACAGAGAAAATTGAATTTACATTTTCAAGTAACAATTCAGAAGATTTTAAATATTCAATAAATTCTGTATTCTTTTCAGAAATTATTTCATTCTCTTTATCGTAGATATAATACATTTTTAATGAATCTTGAGAATATGAAAATGAAGAATTCTCATAATTTAAATCTAATGATTCTACATTTTCTACAGAATCAACAAACTCTGTAAAAGTATTATAATCTTTAAAACCAGATAAATTATATCCATTTACATAAATTGTAGGAGTTGACATTACATATAATTCTTGTGCTTGTAAAAAATCATTTTGTATAACACTTACTTTTTCATAATCATAAAGATTAGAATCTTTTAAAAGATAATTATTTTCTAAAAGACAAGCATCCATTTCTTCAGAATTAATATTTAAATCTGAATAACTTTCTTCTAAAATTTCTTTTTGATAAGTTCTCATATCAGTTAAAAGAGTTAAAGTTAAGTTTAAAGATTTTTCTTCAAATTCTTCTGCACTCATAGTTACAGTAGGAGTATTTGAATCAATTGTATTGGTGTCAGTTCCATTTAAAGGATTATCATTTGGTTGAACTGGAGTTATAGGAATTAAAAATGCTAAAGCAATAATTAACACTATTAAACCAGCTAAAACACCAATAATTACATAATCTCTTTTTTTAGTAGATTTCTTTTTTGAAACCTCTTTATGTTTGTCATGAGAATTAACTTCAACTTTAGGTTCATGTTTTTCTATTTCAACTTTTTTAGGTGTTGAAACTTTTTTTGAACTCATCTTCTTTGGCATTGCCTTTTTAGAAGTAGTTGATTTCTTTTTTGCTTTATTTTTATTAACATCTAAAACAGTATTAGTATCTTCAAAAACAACTTGTACTTTTGGAGATTTTGCCTTAGATTTTTTTTTAGTTTTAGCCAAAAATAATCACCTTTTATTTAATTATAATAATAGTAATTAAAAACAAAAATGTTTAAAAAGAGTACTAAAGCTTATATTGTTATGGAAAAGAAAAATAAAAACACAGAAGAAATATTTAAAGATTTAAAGAAAAAACATTATGGAATTTATGGTAAACACTCTGCAGTAGAAATCTGTAGCTGGAATAAAAAAGCATTAAGAGGAGAAGGTGTTTGCTACAAAGAAAAATTTTATAATGTAGATTGTCATAGATGTGCACAAATAACTCCAACAGTTATTAATTGTCATTTTAATTGTAATTTTTGTTGGAGACCTTCAGAATATATGACAGAATGGAAAATGAATGAAGATTTATTAGATGATCCTAAAGATATTGTTGAAGAACTTTTTAAAGAAAGAATAAAACTATTGACAGGATTTAAGGGTAATCCTAAAGTAAACCAAGATAAATATCAAGAAGGGACAATTCCAACACATGTTGCCATTTCTCTTGCAGGAGAACCTACAATTTATCCTAAGATAGGAGAAATGGTGGGATATTTAAAAAATAAAAAAATGAGAAGTATATTTATTGTAACAAATGGAATGGAAACAGATAGACTTCTTGAAATGAATAAAAATAAACAACTTCCAACACAACTTTATTTATCAATTGTTGCATGTACAAAAGAAATGCATCAAAAAATAAATAGGACAAAGATTAAAGATAGTTGGGAAAGATTAAATAGAACTATTGATATCTATCCAACACTTAATTGTAGAAAAGTTATTAGATTTACATTAATTAAAGGAATGAATGATTCTTTAGAATATTTAGATAAATTTATTGAAATGTTTGAAAGAAGTAATACAGATTATTTAGAAATTAAATCATACATGCATTTAGGTCTTTCAAGAGAAAACTTAAGTGCAGAAAATATGCCTAATCATCAAGAAGTTTTAGGGTTTTCAAAAGAAATTGAAAAAAGAAGTAAAATATTTAAGATTCACAATGAACAAAAAGAATCAAGAATAGTACTTTTAAAAAATAAAAATAGTAAAGTTATAGATTTTATTAAATAGAGAGAAGAGATAAAAATGGAACTTAATACTGAACTTATAGAAATTTTAAAAACAATTAATAAAGAAAAAGTTATTTGTCTTCTTGCACCAAGCTTTGTTGTAGATTTTAAATATCCTAAAATAATAACAGAACTTAGAAGAATTGGTTTTAATAAAATTGTTGAACTTACATATTCTGCAAAATTAATAAATAAAGAAATACACAAACAAATATTAGAAAATAAAAAAAAACAATATATTTGTGGAAATTGTCCTAGTGTTGTAAAATACATTGAAAATAAATATCCAGAACTTAAAAAGAATATAATGGATATAGGATCTCCAATGGTTATTATGGCAAGATTTATGAAAGAAAAATATCCTAAATACAAAGTAGTTTTTGTAGGGCCTTGCTTTTCAAAGAAACAAGAAGCAAAAGAAAATAAAGAAGTTGATTATGCATTAACTTTTAAAGAAATAAATGATATGTTTTTGTATGCTAAAAAAAATGGTTTTTATAAAAAACAAGAAAAAGAAAATAAACATTTTGATAAATTTTATAATGATTATACCAAAATATATCCTCTCTCAGGTGCAGTTGCAGAAACTATGAACAATAGAAAAATTTTAAAACCAGAAGAAATAATTATTGCTGATGGAATTAAAGAAATTGATAAAGCCATTATGAAATTTAAAGAAAATAAAAAAGTTAGATTTTTAGATATGCTTTTCTGTACTGGAGGGTGTGTGGGAGGACCTGGCATAATTTCAACAGAAACTATTGAACAAAGAGAAGACAGAGTTATTCATTATAGAGATAAATCAAAAAATGAAAAACTAGGTAAAAACTTTGGAAAATTTAAATATGCAGAAAACCTTAGTTTAAAGAGGAAATAATAATTAAATAGTTAAAGAAAAATTAACAGGAGTCTTTGGTTTTTCAGAAATAAATTTTTTTAAAGCAACTTTTAAAAGATTTAAGGTTAAATAAGCACATCTTACTCTTGTTTGTAAAACTCCATCTAAATTTTCAATAATTGATTCAGGTTTTAAGTTAATAACATCTTCTATTTTTTTATTTAAAGAAAGCTCAGTTGCAATACATCCACCTGCTTTTGAGATTACACACCCTGAATGAACAAATG
>JAQVRT010000054.1 GCA_028700905.1 Candidatus Iainarchaeum sp.
TTCTTAGGAATGGTTGCAAAACATCTTCCTGATCCAAAGACTTCTCAAAAATATAGAATCCCAACTATTTGGAAAGGAGATCCTGAATCCCCAGAAGGAAAAGCCATGATAGATTGTGATGCTAGTTCTCCTGAAGTTTCAATGATGGTAACTGATATTGTTTTAGATAAACATGCAGGAGATATTGCTTCTGGAAGAATCTATTCTGGATCAATTAAAAAAGGAATGGATCTAAAAGTTTTAGGAACAGATAGAACAACTAAAGTTCAATATGTTGGTATTTATTTAGGTCCTGAAAGAGTAATCTTAGATGAAGTAAAATCTGGAAATATTGCTGCAATTATTGGACTTAAAGAAGTTTATGCTGGTCAAACAATTGCAAGTCACGATATTGTTCCATTTGAAGATTTCATGTCAGATGTTGAACCAGTAATGACTGTTTCTGTTGAAGCTAAAAATTCAAAAGATCTTCCAAGATTAATCCAAGTTATTCATAATATTACAAAAGAAGATCCAAACATAAAAGCTGAATTAAATCAAGATACAGGAGAACATCTTCTATCTGGTATGGGTGAACTTCACTTAGAAATTACACAATACAAGATTGAAAAAGATAATAATATCCCAATAACTGTTTCACCACCAATTGTTGTTTACTATGAAACAACAACCCAAGAATCTCCAGTTGTTGAAGGAAAAACTCCAAATAAACACAATAAATTTAAAGTTAGAGTTGAACCAATCTCTTCAGAAATGCTTGAAAAAATTAGAAAAATTAAGTTTACTGGAAAGATAAGACCTAACAAAGATTTAGATGTTATTAAAAAATTACAAGAAGCAGGATTTGATACTGATGAATCAAAGAATGTTTGGGCAATTAATAATCATTCAATTTTAATTAACAGAACAAAAGGTATACAAAACTTAAATGAAGTTAGAGAACTTATAATTGAAGGATTTACTGATGCTACAAATGAAGGTCCTGTTGCAAAAGAAAAAGTATCTGGAATAATTGTTTCTCTTGAAGATGCAACATTACACGAAGATGCAATTCACAGAGGTCCTGCACAAGTTCTTCCTGCAATAACAAGAGCAATATATGCTGGTGTACTTGCTGGTAATTATGTTCTTTTAGAACCAAAACAAAGTTTAACTGTTTCAGTTCCTCAAGATTTCATGGGTTCTGTTTCTAAAGTTTTATCTTCAAGAAGAGCACAAATTGAAGATATTAAAACAGAAGGAGATTCTTCAATTTTTATTAGTAAGATTCCTGTAAAATCTATGATTGGTTTCTCACAAGAGATGAGAGGAGAAACACAAGGAAGAGCTGTTTGGACTGCAGAATATTTTGGTTATGAACAACTTCCAAAAAGTATGCTTAAAGATACAATCATGGATATAAGAAAAAGAAAAGGAATGGATCCTGAACCAAAGCCAGCAGAATTTTTCATGGATTAATTTTTTTCTTTTTTTTCCTTTTATTTTTTGTCCTTCTTGTTTTGTTGGACAAACTATTTTTTTCATTTTTTTAATTAATAAAATATTTATTTTATAGTATTCTAGAGTTAGTTTGATGTTTTATATTTTGGACAATTTATTTTTTTTGAATAATTTATTTTTTTTTAAAAAAATATAACATTTATAAATGTTTACATCTACAGTATATAATATATTTTATTATTCTGCTTTTGCAGAAAAATTGGAGGGAGAAAAAAAATGGCTGTAAAAAAGAAAGTAGTTGCAAAAAAAGCACCTGCTAAAAAAGCTGTTGCAAAAAAAGCACCTGCTAAAAAAGTAGTTGCAAAAAAAGCACCTGCTAAAAAAGTAGTTGCAAAAAAAGCACCTGCTAAAAAAGCTGTTGTTAAAAAAGCACCTGCTAAAAAAGTAGTTGCAAAAAAAGCACCAGCTAAAAAAGTAGTTAAAAAGAAAGCACCTGCTAAAAAGAAAAAATAGGTGTCATCTTTATTTAATAACTATTTTATTTTAATAAGTCTTTTTTTTTAAAAAAGGCTTATTTTTTCTATTTTTTTGTTTAAAAAATATATTTAAATACTTTAATATCTATCTATATATATTATGATTAAAAATATAACCTTATTAGGTTCAAATAATGATATTGGTATAAAAGCAATTGAGTTTTTAAAAAACAATACTAATAAATTTAAAATCTATTCTCTTTCTTATGATTCTAAGGTAGATAATCTTGATTTTTTTATATCTCAAATAAAAGATGTTTCTCCAAAAAAAGTTTTTCTATCTTCTGAAAAAGATGCAGAATACATAGAATCTAAAACAAAGGTTGAGATTATTTCAGGTACTGAAAATTTTCCAGAGTTTATTAAATCAAATGAAATTGATCAAGTTATTTCATCTTTATCAGGACTTTCAAGTGTTAAAAAAATTTTATCAACTATTTATGAATTTAAGGATATAACTTTACTTAATACATCTCCTTTATTATATTCTGGTAAAATAATTACAAACGAAATTAAGTCTAAAGGAGTAAATTTTAATATTTTTTCATATCCTGTCTACTCTTTAGATTTCATTTTTAAATCTTCAAATATAAGTAATATAAAAAATATTAATCTATTCACAAAACAAAAAACAAAAACTGAAGAAATAAGTATAAATGATTATAAAGATTTTGGTAGTTATCTTAAAGCATATTATTCTCTTAATAATATACGACTTGTAAATGATATGTTTATTATTTATTATTTATATAACTTTTCAATAGATAATTTTAATTTCTATGAACAATCAGAAAGAATAATGAATATTGAAATTAAATTTTTAAATGGTACAAGTGTTTTTTTTAAAGCTAATTTAGATATAGATAGTATTTTTAATTATTATTTTTTAAATAATGAAAAAATAGTTGAAAATAAAGATAAAGCTCTTGATAAAACTTCTTTTTCATATAAAAAAATTGATCCTACAAAAGATAAATTTTTAAGTTTAGGAATTGATGCTTTAAGAAAAGGTGGTTCTTATCCAATTGTATATTATATAACAATTGAAACATTACTTTACTATATATATAAACGTAAGATTAAAGAAAATATAGAGGTTTATAAAATTGTTAAAGAATTTTTAGAAGACAAAACACTTTATGATAAATTTCCTGATTTAAGTTCTATTTGTTCAATTGATAATAAGATAAATGAAAAAGTTAAAAATAAATTTAGTATAAAAAATTAAATAGATTTTTCATAAATTATAACTTTTGAATTACTTTTTTCTTTTGCCTCTTTTAAGAGGTTTTTATTTTCTTCAACATGTTTTACACCATAGTTTGCAACTACATGTCCAAAACAATATTTATTATTAACATTAAATGTAAGTCTATTAAATCTTGTACAATAATGGCTTCCTCCAACACCAACAGCTTCAATCCATTGATTTTTATTTTTAATTTCTTCTCTATTATAATTTTTAATATTTTCAATTAAAATTTTAATCATATATTTTGAAACTAGTTTATTTTTCCAATCATTCTCACAAGATCCTATTTCATAAAATAAAGTTGATTCTTCAAGATATGGTCCATGATGAGTTGCTTCTTGTTTTACTTCATATTCTTTTATTTCTTTTGGTTTATTTTTTTTCAATTCTATTAAAAGTAATCTCATTAATATTGGATCTGTTTTAACCACTTTATGATCTTTTCCACCTAATTCTGCAATTCCCCAATTACCGATTGCATGTACAGTCATACATTTAGGTTTATTTTCAGAAAGAGTAGAATGTCTTGACAAAAAGATAATTTGATCATATTTTTTTTCTCCAACAATATTTTTTTCTGAAGAATAAATATGTGTTTCTGATATTTCTTTAAAAAAGATTTCATTTTCACCTTCAATTTTTATTTTATAAATTTCTTCTTCAATTTTTTCTAAAGAATAATTATTAAATAATTCTTCCTTAAGATTAATTGAAGCTAAATCTTCTTTTGAGGCAATTATTAAAATTTTCATAAAATTCACTTGTTTTTTTCCAAAAGTTATTTAAATATATTTAAGTATATATATATAATAGACATAAATAATTATAAATTGTTTAGTATGTTTAAAAGAAGGTGACTTTAAATGATAAATATTACAAACTCTCTATTTCCGTTTAGATTAAATATTAAAGAAAAAAACCCAATAGAATTAACTTTAAAAATAAAGAACATGGGTGTTGAAGATAAATTTATAAGTTATGATGTAGTTTTAGAAAGAACTCTTTCTTTTGATAAAAGTGGTCTTAAAAAATCAGTTTCAATAAGACATGGTACTTTAAAACCAGATGAAACTATATCTGAAAAATTAGAAATATTTCCTTTTCAAGGTATTAAAGCAGGGGACCATAGAGTTTTAGTTATTGTAAACGAACATTATTTAGATTATACTTCTTTAAAGCAAAAAACAGAGAAAGTTATTATCATTAAATCCTTCTAATTTTTTTTATTTTTTTTATTTTATTAAAAAAATCATTATAAAAACAGGAATAAAATATGTCCTTTATATATACTTGTCTTGAAAAATTATCTATTTTTCAAAAAAAATATAAATATCTTATCTT
>JAQVRT010000055.1 GCA_028700905.1 Candidatus Iainarchaeum sp.
AAACAAACAATTTATGAAATATTTAATAATTCATTAGATCTTTTTTTCACACCATTTGCTTATTTAACAATAGGTATACAATATGCATATATTCATGTTGAACTATTAACATCTTCATTTTTAGGTCAAGTTAAATTATTAGTTCAATTAATTCCTCAATTTTTATTTTTCATATCATACATTATATTTTCAACACTTGGAATAAAAACATTATTATTAATTGTAAAAATATTTTTAAATAATTTAATTATTAAAGAAGATAAATATAAAATTAGAACAATTTTCTTTACAAAACAAGATATTAAATTATTTTACATAGGTTTAATTTCAATAATGCTAGGTGCAATTATACAAACACACTTAATTAAAATATTATTTATTTTCTTTATAAATTTAAGATCAATTGCATATGTACTTATAGTTATAATATTTGTATTAATTGTATTAGCATCAGGGTATATTACAATAAAAACAATTAAAGAATTTTTAAAAAAATATAAAAATGAAAAAATATGAGTTTAGATTTTACAGAAAATATTGTTGTTGGAAGAAAACAAAGCGATCTTGATAAATATAAAGAAAAAGCAACTGGATATTTAGGAAAAGTAGTTGTTTCTGGAGGAGATGATCCTGTTTTAGGTAAAAAAGTATTAATGGACCTTTCAAGATCACATGTAATGATTATCTGTGGTAAACGTGGAGGAGGAAAATGTGTAACTGGAGACACTTTAATAGCTTTAGAGGATGGAAGAGAAATTGAAATAAAAGATTTAGAAAAAACAAATCTTAAAGTAATGTCTATTAATAATAAATTAAAAATAGAAAAAGCTAAAAAAGAAAACTTTTTTAAAAGAAAAGTAAATGAACTTTTAGAAATTAAACTTAGAAGTGGAAAAGAAATAAAATTAACTTTAGAACATCCATTACTTACTTTAGAAGGTTGGAAAGAAGCAAAAGATCTTAAAATAAAGTCAAGAATTGCAACACCTAGAAAATTAAATAATATAGGTAAAGATAAATTAAAAAAAGAAAATATTAAATTAATTGCATATCTTCTTGCAGAAGGGCATCTTTCAAATAGAGTTGTACTTTTTTGTAATAGTGATGAAAAAATTGTAAATGATTTTAGAGCTTCAATAAAATTATTTGATAAAGAACTAGACTTAAAAGAAATAGGAAAATATAATTACAAAGTTATATGGAAAAAAGGAAAAGAAAATCCATACCAGAAAGGAAGTTTAAAAGAATATCTTAAACAAATAGGAATGTATAATAAATTATCATATCAAAAAGAAATTCCAGAAATTATATTTAAACAAAAAAAAGAAAACCTTACTTTATTTTTAAATAGAATGTTTAGTTGTGATGGAACAATTTATTTTGAAAAAGAAAATAGATGTAGGATAAGTTACTCATCTTCTTCTAAAAAAATGATACTACAGATTCAAGGAATTTTATTAAAACTAGAAATACTTTCAAAAATTAGAAAAAAGAAAACTAAAAAAAGAGATAGTTATGAACTTGAAATATTAGAACAAGATGTAGAAAAATATATTAAAGAAATTGGATTTATTGGAGAAAAAGAAAAAAAAACATTAAAATATAAAAATAAAATTAAAAATCTAAATATTGATACAATTCCTAAAGAAATTTGGAATAATTTTAAACCTTTAAACGGATGGAAAAATATTGGTGTAGAGTTTAATTATAAAACACCAAAAGCAATTAGATCATCAATAAATTATGCACCTTCAAGAGAAAAATTATTAATTATTGCAAAAAAAGAAAATAATAAAGAACTTGAAAAAATAGCAACATCAGATATCTATTGGGATGAAATTAAAGAAATTAATCATTTAAAAGGAAAATTTGAAGTTTATGACATAACAGTTTTAAAAAACCATAATTTTATTGCAAATAATATAATAATACACAACAGTTATACTCTATCTGTTGTTATGGAAGAATTTGCAAGACAACCTTTTGATGTAAAAGATAGGCTTTCTGTAATTGTAATTGATACTGTAGGTATATTCTGGACCATGAACTATCCAAATAAAGAGATACCTAAAGAATTATTAGATAAATGGGATTTAAAGGCAGATGGTATTGGTATTAGAAACATGATTCCTGCAGGAAAACAAGAATTCTATAAAGAAAAAGAAATACCATTTGATTCACCTTTTTCAATAAGAACTTCACAAGTAGACTTAGAAGACTGGCTTGGTCTTTTTAGACTTACTTGGAGAGATGGAGAATCTGGACTTCTGTCAAGAAGTATTGATATTTTAAAACAAAAACTTGGAAATCTTTATGATATTGATGACATTATTAAAGTAGCTTTAACAGACTCTGAAACTACAAAAGAAATTAAAGACTCTTTAATAAACAGAATGAAAATTGCAAAATCATGGGGACTTTTTTCAAAATCTGGAACAACTATGAAAGAATTTGCAAAGCCAGGAACAATTACAACAATTGATGTTTCAACATATAAACAAGCAATTGGAATGGAATCAGTTCAAGAACTTATAGTTGGACTTTTAGGAAAAAGACTATATGAAGAAAGAATGCTTTATAGAAAAGAAGAAGAAAAAAATCTTCTTGAAGGAAAAAGAAAAACAAGTGAAATGCCAATTGTTTGGATGGTAATAGATGAAGCACACATGTTTATGCCTCAAGACAGACCTAGTATGGCTTTAGATGTTTTATTACAATGGATAAGAGTTGGAAGACAACCAGGACTTTCCTTGATCTTAGCAACTCAGAGACCAAATAAATTACATTCAGAAACAATATCACAATGTGATCTTTTCTTAAGTATGAGAATGACTGCACAAGAAGATATTCAAGCAGTTTCATCTATTAGGCCAAGTTATCTAAATATACCTATGGATAAATATTATGCACAAATGCCAAAAGAACAAGGGTATGCAATAATGATTGATGACAACTCTGAAAAAGTAATGCTTTTAAAAATAAGGCCTAGAATTACATGGGACGGAGGAAAAACAGCTACTGTTTTTTCTGATTAAATAATTTAGATTTAATTTTTTTAAACTCAGATTTAAATTTTAAATCTAAAAGTAATTTTTTCTCTTCATGTGAAAGATGAGTAAATTGAAGCAAACCATAAAGAACAGGTCTTTGGAAAATAACATATTTAAAAAATCTAAGATCTCTTCTTTCTAATTTTTCAAGCTTTAAAGAATAAAAGAAAGCAATAAATCTAAAAAATATTGTAAATATAAATAAAAATATTAAAGCCTTGAATTCTGAATAATAAAATTTAGTTGCAAAATAAATTATTCCTGAACCTAAAAGAGTACCTACAAAAATTGAACTTGCTTGTATTATTAAAAAATAAGAACTATGACCTATTAAATCTTTTTTAATATTTTTATAAAGATAATCTAAAACACCTAAATTGAAAGCACCAAAAATTACTCCTGCAACAAATATTGAAAAAACCATTAAAGAATAATTTGAATAAAAAAAAGCAGGAATAATTAAAAATAAAGGAAGAAATAAAGCACTAATCTTTAAAACTTTAACCGGACTATAATTATCTGAAACATATCCCCAATAACTTAAACTTAAAACAGTTCCTAGAATAAATGAAATTTTCCAAATTACATATTCCATTGAAGAATAATTTAATAAATGTAAAATAAAATAAGAAACATAAGATGTTGCTAAATGGATACCAATATAAGAAAGAATAATAAATATTAAAAATTTTAAAAAAGACTTATCTTTTATAACTTCATCTTTAAAAGATTTTAAAAGAGAAATTTTTTGTTTTTCTTTTACAAGCTTTAAGATATCCTCTTTATCTTCTGTTTCACTCATTCTATTTAAAAATCTTGTTGAAAAAAATCTAAATATACCTGCAAATATAAAAATAATTGAATACCCTATAAAAGTATCTGATTTAAAGATAACATCTAAAATATAACCTATTAAAAAAATTGGAAAAATTGAAACAAATTCTAAAATAATATTCTTTTTTGCAATATAAAAACCCATTTGTTTTGTAGGAAAAAGCTTTCTTATCCAATCCATGTAAATTGGATGAATAACTGTTCCTAAAGCAGTTATTATTGTATAGATTAAAATTACAATCCAAATAGTAATAGAGTTTGAAAAGAAAAAATATGCCATTGCAAGAGGAATCCACATTAAAGCTTGAAGTGTTAAAAAAATTACAACTGCATGTTTTTTAGATTTAAATCTTTTTAATATTTTATAAGAAATTAAAACTAAAAAAGAAGTTATAAATAAAGGAAATGAATTTAAAAGACCTATCTGAAAAGAATTAGCACCTAAAGAAATTAAGTAGGGAACTAAGAATACTATTGCTATAGAATTCATTAAAACCCAAAAGACACCATCTTTTACAGAAAAAGAAAAATCTCTCTTAATCTGATTCTTTGATTGTTTGAAAATCATAATAAAACACAAAATAATAACAATTAAAAATTATTAAATAGACTTTTTATTTTAAAAAAATATAAGTGCTCGAAGGGGGATTCGAACCCCCGTCATCAGAGTGAGAGTCTGAT
>JAQVRT010000056.1 GCA_028700905.1 Candidatus Iainarchaeum sp.
GATCTATAAAGATCAAACTCATATCTTTCAAGATCAACACAATAATCTGTTGGTCTTACATATACTTTTATTCTTTTTATAAGTTCTTCAGAACCTCTAAATTCTTTCATACTTGAAAATACATTTAAAACATAAGCACCAGGTGTAGCCCCCATATTTCTTACAACAATATTTTCACTACTTCCACTTGCTGGAACATCAATATTATTTCTTGGTTCAACAACTAAACCTTGACAATTGTCACATGAAAGTCTGTAAGTCATGTCTGCAGGACAAGCAACATTTTCAATTGTGAATTCGTCATCAACTTGTCCAACATTTAAAGAACTCTTTGAAAACACAACACAATCTTTTAAATTTGTAACATCAATTTCAAATGCAATTGATGAAACTAATTCTTGTTCTCCACTTCCAGTGTTATTTACAGATCTAAACTCAATTGTACCTTTAACAGTTCCTTTCATTCTTCCAGCAGGTTCATATTTTAAAATTACTGGAAGTGATCTATCTCTATCAAAAGTATCAAGTAATCTTCTATAGTTACCATGAGTAAGTTCAATTGATCTATTATCAAGACTTACAATAAATTTACCTTGAGGATTAGATTCAAATAATACTCTTGCTTCAAGACCATTTGAAAGAGGCATGTTTGTTCCATTTACAGAACATTTATTTGAAACCATAAATGTCGTATCAACAGCTTTATTTAAAGCAACAGCATTCCATTGATCTTGAGATAAAGTTAAACAATTGGAATTATCAATCATACCATCAAAGCCAATATTTATTTTGATTGGAATTTCACTCTTCCATTGATTTTCTCCATTTGAAAGAACAATATGAAGTGTTGAAGATAAATCTACAACTTCTCTAATTGTTTCAGCTCTTGGATTTAAACTAATAGTTAATGGAATCTCTTTTGAAGCATCTGTGTTATCTGGCAGATCTGAAACTGAATCAAATCCTTTTATAATAACACCAACACTATTAAGTAAAGTATTATTTATTCTGTGAAGATCAACAACTTCAAGACCATTTCCTTTTACAACCATTTCATCAATTGTTAAATCTATTGGAGATAAATTATTAATTGTAAAGTTTTCAGTTTTTTGTTTTTCATCAAATATATTTAATGAATATGCTAAATTTCTTGGAATAATATTATATAATTTATCAGTTGCTTTTAATTCTTCAACAACAGTTTCATACTCAGGAGCTGTTATATAAACATAGATTGTATCTCCAGGTCCTTGAGCAGGAATATTACCTATTTCAATTTCATCAACTGAATCAGATACTGAAATTGGTCCTTTAATAGTATCTTTAAATTTATCTTTAATTGTTATTGTTCTATTTTCAACAGGTATTTTTGTTTTAGAATCAACAGCATTAATCACAAGTGAGAAACTCTTTGCAGAAGGGATTATTGAAGGTTCAATCTCTACTTCAAATGTTTTATCTGAAAGAACATCTATGAATAACTGATTAATGAATTTTATTTTTTGATCAGAAATAAATTTAATAGATAACTCTCTTGTACCTTTAAGTTTAGGCATAAAAATAATTTCTCCTGTAACTTTTTGTTTTGAAACTAAAGAAGTTATAGGGATATCAAATTCATTTTCATTAGTATTTGTTTGAGTATATACTTCTCCATCTGGTTTATATATTTTTATATTTTTAAAATCTAAACCTTCATCTATATTTTCTAAAATAAATCTAGAAGATAAATATTTAGTTTCAAGAGAATTATTAATTAATGTAAAACTATACTTATAATCTTTATTTGGCATAGCTGCAAAATTATTTGTAACATCGTATCTTAAGTCTTCTGAAACATCAACAATTGTTGAAGAAAAACAAAACTCATCAGAACAGAAAAGTTCATTTCCAACACCAAATGTTATTTGATCATAAACATCATAATATTCAATTTCTTCATTAGGTCCTAAATATGAATTATATGTTTCATATTCATCATCTTCATTAAGACCATAACCTAAACTAAATATTTTAAGTTCTTCTCCAAAGACAGCTGTGTCTTTAACAGAAATTATTGCTTCTATTTCATAAGCATTATAGAAACCAAAAGAACCATTATAATTAATAGGACCTTCTTTTAATGTTGCTTTTGCCCATTTAAAGTTTCCTTCAGTTAAACTATCTTCATCATAATAACCTTCATTTTCATGAGGTGCATTAAGATTAAATTGTGTATATTTTTGTATACTATCTAAATAAGGTACATCTAGATATTTAATAAATAAAGAATCATTTTCAATCATTGAAGTTGAACCAGTTCTTAACATAAAACCAATTTCTTCAAAAACATCATCTCCAGTTCTGTTTTGAGGAACTAAAAGATTATATCTGATTTTGTAATCTTCTCCAGCCTTTAAGTTATCTTCAACTTTTAAGTCATCTTTATATATTCCATTAAAAACCATTCTTGGTTTTGTTGTAGAACTATTTCTTGGATAAAGAGTAACTTTTAAAGACTCTTGAGAATCTGCACCAACATAAACAAATCTAGATTGTGTTTTTCCATAAACATCATCTAAATAATCAGTTGCAACAACATAATATTCAATATCAGCATCCACAACCATTTCAATATTTCCTTGTGAATCTGTAATTTCACTTTTTAAAGGAACAGCTGGTGTGAAATTATAGTAACTATATCTATCATATAAATCTATTCTTGCATTTGGCATAGGATTACCATCATTATCAACAACTGAAACATTCAATACACCTTCACTAATTCCCATTGGAATAGTTACAGTACCAGAAAGTTCAGGATATTTAACATTAAACTCAAACTCTGATGACTCACCAGTAACACTTCCTTTAATAGCTTTTGCTATATATTTTCCAGAAGTAATATTTAAGGTTGCATTTCCATCATAGTTTGTTAGAACTGGTTTATAGTCTGTTAAAAAACCAGTTTCTGCATCATATAAAACAACTTTTGCAAACTTAAAAGGTTTTCCTTCCCAAGTTGTAACTTGTACCTTTAGAGAAGCTAAAGTTGCAGGTGTTATTAAAGGTAAAGGAATAACAATAGGATTTGTTGGCATTTCTTCTTTTGCTTCAACAAGTTTTCTAGTTATTAAATAACCTTCTGCATCAACAACTATATTATAATCTTTAATTTCAGAAACTGTGAAAATTACTTCACCATCAACATCAGATAATTTAGTTTCAATAGTATTATTTTCTGAAGTTTTTAAATTTACTTCTGCACCTTCTAAAGCACCTGAATCTTCACCAATTATTCTTACAAAAAGATATCCAGAAACATCAGAAGATAAAGTTTCTGATTTTGTAATATCAGATGAAATATAATAGGTTCTTGAAAGAGTACTATATATAGGAGTTGCTCTTTGATCAGAGAAATTTACCATATATTCTCCAGATTCTACTTCTTCAAAAGTTACATTACCAGTACTTGAAGTTGTTTTTGAATCTATAATACCATAAGCATTAGTTAAATTTACTTTAATATTTGATAAAGCTTCATTAGATGAATTTTTAACATTTATTACAAGTGTGTATTTATCATCATCTTGGAAATTAATTTCTGTTGGTTCTAAAGAAATTGTTCCAGTCATTGCATTTATTGGAATATTATCTTTTGATAAATAACCATTAAATGAAATTGAATCAATTGCAAGATTACATTCAGGAGATGCCTCAACTGAAACATTACCATTTAAAACTCTAACTGGATTAGGTGCTAAAGATCCGTTTATACATTTAAAAGAAATTGCACCAGTAGAATTTAATACTTGATTAGTTTTAGAATCAACAACATCAAAAGAATATGAAACTGTTAATGGTTCAATACCAGAAGGTTCTAAAGCTATAGTTATAATTTCAGAAGAATCTTTTGTTGAAAAAATATCATTGAAATTTTCATAAGCATCTTCAACAATATCTATTTGATAAGAGGAATTTTTAGGGATTTTAATATAATCTGTAAGTCCTTGAGAAGAAGTTTTTGCTTCAGAAAAACCTGTACTTGTAGTAATAATTAATGTAACATCTTCTAAAAAAACACCAGACTCAGCATCAATCACTTCAAACTGAATATCAACACCGTCTTTTACTTGAGAAGAAGGAAGTAGTAAAAAGACAAGTCCAGATATTAATATTACAATTAAAAGAATAAATAAAATAAAAGAAGGCATAACCTTATCTATTTTATCAGTGATCTTATAAAGACCTGTTCTTTCAACAAAACTGTAATATTTATCTTCTAAATTATAGTATAACTTTTTAAGTCCCATATTTCATAACCTCTTAGTTTATAAAAATCATTTAAATTTTTCAGGATTATGCCACAACATAAGTTCAGGAGTTGTTCCTTC
>JAQVRT010000007.1 GCA_028700905.1 Candidatus Iainarchaeum sp.
TTTTTTAACTTTTTGTTCACAAACTGGAACAGCTTCTTTTACAACTTTTTTTTTCTGGTTAAAATTACTTTTATTTTTTCTTACCATTTAGTTTACTTTTTCTTTATTTTTAAAATTCCTTTTAAAGCTGCGTCTTCTTTGATAGATTTTTCATCATCTTCTTCTTTTTGTATTTCTTTTAATTTCTTTGCTTTAGATTTCTCAGCTTTCTTTTCTTCTTTAACTTGTCTTTTTTCAGCTTTAATTTTTGATTTAGTCATTTTTTCTTCAACAACTTCTTTTAAGTTAATAACATCAACAATTGATGATTGACCTAAATCTTTAATTACAAGTGAAGAAATATTAAAAGGTTTTCCACAAACAGAACCTAATTCAAAACCATTTTCAGGATATTCAATAAAATGAATATTAAGTTTGTTTGAGAAATGTTCAATTTCTTTTTTTGTAATGTTTTTTATATTCTTTGAAACTACAATTAATTTAGGTTCACCAACAAGACATTCTCTTAAAGTCTCTTTAGTTCCATAAATTACTTTTCCTGTATCAACTGCACTTCTTAATTGTGTATTAAATCTATTCCAATCCATATTAATCACTTATATTTTTTTTAAAAAAAATCCTTTAATATAATATATAATTATGCTTCACAACATTTAAAAAAGGAATCTCTTTTTTATTTATTTATCTTCAATTAAACTCTCTTGTTTTTTTATCATTTTTTTAAGATTTTTAGGATCAAGAGTAAGTTTTACTCTACCAGTTCCTGCAAGTATTGGCTGTCCTACAATTAAATTTTCAATAATTCCTTTGAAGTTTTCTCTTTCACCATCAAATGCTGCTGAAAGAATATGTTTAACAGTTTCTTCAAAAGAAGCTCTTGCAAATGGACTTGATTTTTCTCCTGTAATTCCAGTTCTTACAATTCCTTTAACTTTTCCATTAAAGCACATAAGATCTGCTAAAATTGCAATATGTCTTTTGTTAATATCAATTCCATTACTATCAAAAGTATTATAAAGTTCTCTTATTATTGATTCTCTTGCAGCTTCAATTCCAAAAACTTTATTTATTTCTAAAATATCATTTGTGTAACTTCTTTGAGTATCAAGTTCTTCAACTTTTAAAATTTCAGAAAGATTAGAACCTTTAGTAATAATTACTTTTTCTCCATTCTCTTCTGAAACAACAGTTAATTCTATGTTTTTTATACCAAATAAAGGTATTTTATTCCATTTAATAATAGCTTTTCTAATATTAAAAAGAGGAGTATCTTTATCAAAAGTAAAATTTATACCATTTTTATTTGGAGTAAATCTTTTTGAAACATAAACATCAATTATTTTATCATAGATAAGTGTCATAACTTCTTCTTTATCAATATCAAGTTCATTTATTTTTTCATGATCTAAAACAAAAGAAACAGTTCTATTTAAGAAGTCTTCTTGAAACTCTCCAATTGCTCCAACTTTAATATCTATTAAACTTTTTGCAAATTTATTTATTTTTTTATCAGTATTAAAAACATCTTTCTTTAAATAAAGTTTCATAGAAGGAAATTTAGAAGATAATCTTCCATCAACAATTTCAATTACTCTTTGTATTCCTTGACCTACAGATACTTCTAAAGATCCAGCATAGTGCTTTGTTCTTAAAGTTAACTGTGTTCCAGGTTCACCTATTGATTGAGCAGCAATTAAACCCATTGCATCTCCAGGAGTTACTAAAGAATCATTGTATTTTCTAGTTACAATTTCAACTAATTTTTTTTGCTTTGCATCACTAAAACTTTTCTTTTTAGAATAGTTTTCAATTCTTTCTAAAACTAATTTTGGAAGTTCTCTCATAATATTTCACATTTAATATTTTAATTGTCCAACAAACATAACATATCTACTCGTGGAAGAAATTAATATTCTTCCCAAGATATGCTTTATCAGGTGAAAGACCGTCATCACCATAAGTAAATTGTACTACTTGTCCATCTGCTGTTTTTACAGATAAATCATCTTGCACAACAAGATCTTTTAAAGCATTTGAAAGTCTTCTATAAAGATATCCAGATACTTTTGTAGAAACACCAGTGTCAATTTCACCTTGTCTTCCACCAATTGAGTGGATGAAATATTCTTTAGGGGTCATACCATTATAGAAATTATTTTTAACAAAACCATAATCCATTAAAGCATTTGAACCTAAAAGGTTAGAACTTAAAAGTCTATTTTTAAAACCATTCTTAGCTCTTCCTGTTCTAACAGTTACTTGTCCCCAAAGACCAATAATGTTTACAACATTTAAAACTTTTCCTCTAGATCCACCTACACTTGAAAGCATAGTTGTGTTATTGTTTGAAACTTTTCTATCATCATACATATCATTGAATTTTTCAAGAAGTATTTTATCTGAGATATAATCTTTAACATTAGATGCTGCTGTCATCATCTCAATTTCAAAAGTTTCATCAAGGTTTTTACCAGAAACTAAAGGTAATGTTTTATTTTCATATTTTTTAACAATTGCATTTGTACTTACAATTAATTCTTTTATTTTTTGATCAATTTCTGATTGAAGTTCTTTAGTTGTTTTATACTCATCTAAAGCAATTGTTAAACCTTTCTTTGATAAAGCATAAAAAACTAATTTTGATAATTTATAATAAAATTCAGAAATAAAATCTATAGGATAATGTCTTACTATAACATCAATTAGATTTTTAGGAGAAGTTGCTCTTTCATCAAAAACACCAGAAACTAATTTTCCTTTTTCAACTTTAAAGTAACAATCATATTTTTCAATATCTTTTTTTGTAACTTTTCCTTTTATTTTCTTAATAATAGTGTACATTTTATTTTCATACTCTAAATTAAGATCACTTGGTAAAATTTGACTAAAGATAAGTTTACCAGAATAAAGACCTCTTCCTCTATCAGCTGTTGGAAGCTCTGTAATACCTATAGAATATAACATTTCCATAGCTTCTTTTTTTGTAAACTCTGTATCATATTTTGTAAGTAAAAAACCACCAGAAATTAAGTCTTCTGTAGGTGTAATAATTGGTTTACCATGTCTAATACTTAAAACATGATTATTAACCATTAAAAGATTTTTAATTTCAGCAATAGAAGATTCGCTTTGTGGAGCGTGAATTTGCATTTCATCACCATCAAAGTCCGCATTGTAAGGAGCACATGAAATTGGATTTAATCTAAAGGTTTTACCTGGTAAAACTTTTACTTTGTGTCCCATAATTGAAGATCTGTGAAGTGTTGGTTGTCTGTTAAAAATTACTAAATCTCCATCAACCATTTTTCTTTTAGCAATAGTTCCTTCTTCTAAGGCATCTATTATTTCTTGTCTATTTGATTCTGTAATTATTCTTTTTCTATTGTTTTTAGAAATTAAATATTTTACTTTATCTTGCATAATAAAATCTTTAATTTTTGCAATATTCCATGAAGTTACTCTTTCAGAAACAGTTAAAGTATCTGCAACTTCTTGAGGAACACCAAGTTCATCAATTGCAATTTCTGTTGAAGGTGATATTGTAGATCTTGATGCAGAATTAACTCTTTTTCCAATTAAGTTATATCTAAATCTTCCTTTTTTACCTTTTAATCTTTGAGCTAAAGTATTTAAAGCTCTTCCAGATCTGTGTTTTGCAGGAGGTACACCAGCTGTATTATTATCAAAATAGGTTGTAACATTGTATTGTAAAAGATCCCATAAGTCTTCAATAATTATTTGTGGAGCACCAGCATTCATATTTTCATGAAGTCTTGAATTAATTCTTACAATGTTTAAAAGCATGTGAGTTAAATCATTTTCAGCAGTAACAACATTTTCTAAAGATAAAGAAGGTCTCATTGAAACTGGAGGAACTGGCAAAACATTTAAAATAAACCATTGTGGTTTTAATTTTTCTGAGTATCCAAATAAAAATAAATCTTTATCTTCTATTTTTAAAATCCAATCTAAAATATCTGAGGGATATAATCTTTCACCATCTACAAAGAAATTAGTTGGTTTATCTAAAGAAACTTTTGAAATTTCTGTTTGACAATGAGGACATTTTTTTAAAGTTTTTGAAGTATCAATTATGAATTTTGCAAGTTTATCAGGATCTTGAGAATATCTCATAAGCTCTGTTCTATTTTCATCTTCAATTAAAAGTTTACCACATTCTTTACAACTAGATTGAAGAATAGGTAATATTTTTTCTGTAAATTTAGGATGCATTACAGGTCTTGTAAGTTCAATATGTCCAAAGTGACCAGGACAATCTTTCATACCATGTCCACAAGTCTTACATCTTAAACCAGGAGAAATTACCCCTAAGTGAAGATCCATTACCCCTCTCTCTATTGGGTATCCATCTTTATCATAAGTATCTGATCTAGAAATTTCTACAGCAGACATCTTTCTAATAATTTCTGGACTTAATATATTAAACTCAATTGATTTTATTTTCTTAACACCACTCATAATTAATCCTTTTTATAAAGTTTTTAATTTATTTTGTCTCCAATTTCAAGTTTTGGATACACACCTAAAGCTTTAAGTTCATCTAAAAGAAGCTTAAAACCATAACTAATTTTTATTTTTTCAATTGTACTGTTTGTACACACAGGACAATATTTTCTATTTCTTATTTTATCGTCAATTGCAATCATTCCACAATCAGAACAAACATGGACTTCAAGTTCATCTGCTGAATCTATTAATTTTTCATGCAAAAGCATAGCTGATCCATGACCAATTAAAGCATCTCCTTCCATTTCACCAAATCTTAGTCCACCACCTTTTTCTTTACCTTCGGTTGGTTGTCTGGTTAATAATTGTATAGAACCTGTATCTCTTGATTGTATTTTATTTGTAACAACGTGATATAATCTTTTAAATGAAACTGGACCTACAAAAATTGGCATTTCCATTTTTTCTCCAGTAGTTCCATCATAAAATGTTTCTTTTCCATCTTCTCTAAAACCATATGCTTTTAAAGTTTCTAAAAGATTATCTTTATCAATATAGAAAGGAGTACCATCTATAATTTCTCCTTTTAAAGAAGCAACTTTTCCACCAATAGTTTCAAGTAAGTGACCAATAGTCATTCTTGAAGGAATTGAGTGAGGGTTTAATAAAAAGTCTGGTTTCATACCACTTGATGTAAAAGGCATGTCTTCTTCATTTATAACTGCCCCAATAACACCTTTTTGTCCGTGATTTGAACAAAATTTATCTCCTACTTGAGGAATAAGTTCAGATCTTACCTTAACTTTACAAATCTTAATTCCACCAACAGTTTGAGTTAACATTACTTTGTCAACAAAACCTTTCAAATGTCTTCTTGAAGTTACAGAAGATTCTCTTCTTTCTTCAGATACAACACCATATTCTGAAATTTCTTCAACAAATCTTGGAGGGGAAGACATACCGATAACAACTCCGCCTTCTTCAACATATGATTCAACATTTGCAATTCCATCTGCACCTAAGTTTTTATAAACTTCATCTCCTCTATATCCAACAATTGTTTCATCAGGAACAATAAATTCATCTGCTTGTCCTGAAGGATATCTGTTTTCTTGAGCAGAATATGTTCTGTAGTATGAAGATCTTCCAACTCCTCTTTCAATTGCACCTTTATTAATTATTAAAGCATCAGTCATATTATATCCTTTAAAAGGCATAATAGCAACAACTGCATTTTGAGACATTGGTCTTCTATAAGATTGTATAATTTTTTCTGTTCTTGTAGTAATTAATGTTCTTTGAGGATAATAAAGAACATGCATTTCAGTATCAAATCTATTTCTATAATTTGCAGAAGGGATACCTACACCTTGTTTGAAAACTTTTGCACCGTGAATAGCTTTACCAGCCATGTTGTGATTTATAAATGGAATCATTGATGAAATTACACTAAAAATAGCAGTTCCTGAAATCTCTAAGTGTGTGTGATCAGGAGTTAATTCTTTTTCGTCTAAAGCAACTAAAGCATTTTCTTCTTCTTCAGCATCTAAATACTCTAAAACACCATCTTTTACAAGATCATCCCAAATTATTTTTTGATCTTTTATATCTTTTAAATGATCAGAAGTTAATTTTGATTTTCCATTTTCAACAATAATCAAAGGTCTTTGAACTCTACCACTATCAGTGCTTATATAGATTTCATTTGTCTCTTGATTAAAAGCAATGTTTACTTGGTCATCAACTTCTCCTTTTCTTCTTTTTTTTAAAAGATCTTGTCTTAGTTTTTGTGGATTGTTATGAAATCCAACTAAACTTCCATTTATATATATTTTACTTTTATTAATAGGCATAAGTCTTCACAATTTAATTTCTTCAATATCTATTGATTTTAATATACTTTCTGATCTTACATCTGTTGTAATTCTTGAAAGAATAGAAAGATTTTTAGATAAACCACAATTAGGTCCATCAGGAGTTTCAACTGGACATAATCTTCCCCAGTGAGTTCCATGAACATCTCTTGCTTCATAAAGTTCTCTTTGAGAATCAAGAGTTGATTTTACTTTTCTTAAATTTGTTAATGGAGCAATAAAATTCATTCTATCCATGAAAGTACAAACACCAGTAACATTTGCAACCCAAGTTCCTGTACTTACAGCAAATCTAATTCTATCAGAAATTGCATCTGGTCTTATTACTGTTGTAATATTTAATTTTCTATGTCTTGAAATTGTTCTATCAATCTGGAATTTTAAATCATTTACAAAATGTTTAAAAGAATATCTAAATAAGTTTTCCATTAATTTTCCAGAAAGTTCAAGTCTTTTGTTTGAGTAGTGATCTTTATCTTCGTCTTCTCTTAACTTATAAACTTTTTCAATAATTTTTGTTGTCATTGTTACTAAATAGAAGGCCTTTGCAGCTCTATCTTTTTTATCTTGACCAATGTGTGGTAAAAGGAAAGAATCTATTACTTCTTGTGCTCTTCTTAATCTATAAGATTGTGTTTGAGAAGGAGCAACAGCTTTACCAATTTTATCTAAAGCTTCTTGCTCTGTTGTACACCCTATCTTATCAATATTTAATAAAATTTCATTATTAATTACTTTTTGATCAGAAAAAAGCTCAACAATATCTTTTTCTTTTGTTATCCCTAAAGCATTTAAAAGTTCAACAAGTGCAAGTTTTCTTGGAGAAGATGGAAATGAAATATACATCAATCCTTCTAAATTTCTTTCAACTTTAACTTTACCTTTAAAAGCTCCTTTAACAGAGATTACTTGTGCTTTAACAACACCTGAAGTTTCACTAATTAAAATTCTATCAAGTGCTAAAACTTCTTGAGTAATTAAAGCTTTTTCAGAACCATTAATTATAAAATAACCACCAAAATCTAAAGGATCTTCACCTTGTTCAATTAAGTCTTCTTCTGAAAGACCATTAAGGTTACAGTATTTTGATTTTACTAAAATAGGAACTTCACCAACATATGTTCTTTTTTCATCAATTAAAACATCTTTTCTGTAAAGTTTAATATCTAAATAAATAGCACCTGCATAATTAATGTTTCTTTGTCTTGCTTCCATTGGTGTAAGTCTTAATCTTGCACTTCTGTCTGCTTCAACAATTTCAGGTTTAAAAATTTCAACATTTTCAAGTTTAATTCTAACATTGTTATTACATTCAACATCTGAATATTCTTCAACAATTTCTGGTATTTTTTCCTCAATAAATTGATCAAAAGATTTTAAAATTTGATCTATAGGTCCTGCGGTTTTATAATAAGATTCAATTAATGGCCAATTATCCATTTACAATCACATTTATATTTTTTTTAAAAATTTTAAAAAAAAGGTTGCTTAAAGAAAATGATTTATTCATCAGCTACAACCCTTCTATAATAATAAACATCCCCAATGATTTCATTTTTTCTTTTTATTTTAATGACATCTCCTACTTTAACTTCTAAATGTCTTATAGCAGAATCAGTAATTAATATTAAAGGAAGTTTTTCAACTAATATGTTTTTTAAAGAAAGCTCTGCTAAATCTTTTTCATTAGCAACTGTATGAAGAGGTATAAAATTATGTACAATTTCATCCTTTAGTCTTCTTTGTCTTCTGTTCTTACTTAATTTTCTAACTTTTGTAACTTTTTCTTCATCTTCTGAAGAATCTTTTTCTTCTAAATTTTCTTCTTCCATTATAAAATCTTCTTGATCCAAAATAAACACCTTCTTAAAAAAGCTATACTTATAAATATAATCTCATAAACTCTTTTGCTCTAAATTTAAATAGTGATAAATATATATATTTTGTAAAATTTGACGGTATAGATAAATAGAGAGATGATAATAAGAGCATAAAGTAATTTACATACAAAAACTTTTTAAATAGATGTGTTTTTTTCTTCAAAAAACGGTTTTTTAGAGGTTTTTTATGTATTATAAATATTATTATTATTTGGTTTAAATAAAGTAAACTTTTAAATAACTTACCTTACATTATATTATATGTTTATATTTTATATAAGCAAATATTTAAAAAAGGTGTTTAAAAAATGGATAGAGTACCAACTGGTGTTATTGGCTTTGATGAACTTATTGACGGAGGAATTCCTAGAGGAGCATCTGTCTTAGTATCAGGAGGTGCAGGTTCTGCAAAAACCATTTTTGCAACCACTTTTATTTATGAAGGGGCGAGAAAATATGGTGAGCCAGGTCTTTTTGTAACTGTTGAAGACAATCTTAAAAATATTGTCTGGAACATGGAAAACTTTGGTTGGGATATTAAATCACTTGAGCAAAGAGATTTAATGAAAATCTATAGGATGCATATTGACCCTAGAAAACCAATTGAGCCACAAATAGATAAAGAGCTTGACATTATAACCTCTATGGTAAAAGATATTGGAGCAAAAAGACTTGCAATTGATTCAACAACAGCTTTTTCTGCATGGATAACTGATCCTGGAAAATTAAGAAACCTTCTTTTTAGATTTTCAGATTATTTGAAAGATTTAGATTGTACAACCATGCTAACAGCTGAAACTTCTGGTGGACCACACGACTTTTCTGCATTTGGTGTTGAAGAATTTGTTGTAGATGGGATATTTATGCTTTACTTTATACCACCTCATAGATCAATTTTCATTAGAAAATTAAGAGGAACAAAGCATGATCAAAAAGTACATCCTTTATTTATAACACCAAAAGGAATTGAAATTAATCCACATGATGAAATTATGTGGTCATCAATTAAACAATATTAAGATTGTTTTTAAAAAGAAGACTTCTAAAAATAAAGTCTTCTTTTCTATTTTTATTTCTAGAAGAAAAAAAGAGGTTATTTAAAATGAAATCAAAAATATTAATAATATATTCTCATCCAGATAAAGAAAGTTATAATAAAGAAATACTTACAAAAACAATAGAAATTTTAAAAGAAAAAAAAATGGACTATCAAGTATTAGATCTTTATAAAATGAAATTTAATCCAATTCTTGAAAAAGAAGAATTAAATAGAATTATTTCAAATGAAACTAAAGAAATTCAAAACAAAATTAAAGAAAGTAATAAATTAATATTTATCTATCCTATTTGGTGGGGAACAATGCCTGCAATTTTAAAAGGATTTTGTGATAGAGTATTTACTCCTGGTTTTGCTTATAAATATATAAATTCTATTCCAAGAGGACTTTTAAAAAATAAAAAAGCACTTGTTTTAACAACTTCTGGAGCTCCAAAAATATATAATTTACTAACTTGTAATAAATTTACAAAAGGACTTACAAAAAACATCTTAAGTTTTTGTGGAATTGCTTCAAGTGGATATATATTTAGTAGTGCTTTAAATCTTGAAAAAGATAAATTAAATATACAAAAATTTACTGAAAAAAAAGTAAATAAATTTTTAAGAAAATGATTTTTCTTGAAGAGAAAAAAGTCTTGCAATTTCTTCAAGAGAAGTTGTATCTTTTTCTGTTCTATCTGTTCTGTATTTTACAAATCTTGGAAACCTAAGTGCAAGAGTTTCATTTCTATTAATTAATGGAACTGTATGAACAGAACTAACTGTAATATCATCATAATTAACTTCAACAACTATTTTTGGAAGAACATAAAAATCAGGCTCAATGTTTGAAACTACATTATCTTGTTTTTTTGGAATTGTTATTTTTTTTAACTTTTCAGAAAGCTCAACTAAAATTTCATCCTTAAGTCCACTTCCAACTTTTGCAAGAGAATAATAGAGATTCTTTTTTTCATCATATAAAGCAACTAAAATTGCACCTAGACCAGTAACTGTTCTTTTACCTTGTCCAAAAAAACCACCAATAATAACAGCATCAATTGTGTCAAGATTTTCTTTATCATAAGATTTTTTGTATTTAATCCAATTAAAACCTCTTGATCCTGCACTATAAGGAGAATTAAGATCTTTTGCAATTAAGCCTTCAAAACCTGAATCTTTCATTTCAAGAAAGAAATCTTCTAAATTTAAGAGATTGTTTGTAATTAATATTTTTGTTGGAGAAATTACTGGAGGAATATTAAAATATTTCTCTAAAAGTTCTCTTCTTTCTCTAAAAGGTAAAAGATGTATTTTTTTTTCATCAAAATAAATAATATCAAAAACTTTTAAATGTAAAGGAAGTTCTTTTGATTTTTCAGAAATATCATATTTTCTTTTTCTTTGCATTGTTACTTGAAAATCATGATATTTTTTATTAATAGGATCATAACCTATTGCTTCACAATCAATTATAAAATTATGTTTTATTTTTAAAATATTTAAAGTTATATCTGGAAACATAGAAGTTATATCTTCTTCATTTCTAGAATAAATCTTTACAGTATCATCAAGCTTATGTACTTGCATTCTAAAACCATCAATCTTTGAATCAATTAAAAAATCTCCATCTTTACCAAGTCTTTCAAAAATTTCATTTAAGTCTTTTGATCTTTCACAAAGAGCTGGCTTTAAAGGAATTAATGGTTGAACAGATAATTCTTTAATACCTTGAGTTTTATTTTCTTTAAATTTTTGTGCAATTAATCCTAAATCAGAAACTAAATTATATTTTTCTAAAATTAAATCTCTTGCTTCTTTTTGTTTTTCTTCATTTTCTTCCAATAAAGATAAAGCATCAATAATTGTTGAGTCTGAAAAACCTAATCTTAAGGAAATTGGAAACCTTATTATGTATTTAGCAGAAAGATTATCTGCATTATAAAGAATAGATTCAAAAATTTTTATTTTTGTATCAATTGCACCTTTTCCATCAATCTCTGTCATTCTTTCAAAAGAAGAGTAAACTTGCAAAAAAGATTGTTCTTTGAAAAAAAGAGTTTCTTGTTTTTTTCCTGAAGATAAACTCTCAACAACTAAACCTAAATCTCCAAGTTCTTTAAATTTATTTGAAATTGTGCTTACAGTATGTCCAAGATATCTAGACAATATTACAATTAGAGTTGATTGCCCAATATTTATTTCTTTACCTTTATATTTTGGACCAATCTTACCTTGACAAAAATAAATTAATTTAGATATTTGATCAAGAGAACAAATAGAAAATAATTCTGATAAGATATCTCTCATTTCAAGACGACTTGAAGTTTTTTCAAGTCTTTGAAAATATTTAGATACTAAACTAAATTCCATTTTATTTTACCTTTTAATTATTAAAGCTTCTTTAAAAGAAATTAATAACTTTTACCTACATACACAATAGATTGAGCTTTCTTTTTACAAACAACACAAACATCATTTTCTTCAGGAACTTCTTTAACATCCATCCTTACTCCTCTAATGTCTCCACCTTTTGTTTCAGCTTTAAGTTCTTCAAAACAATTTTTACCATCCATATCTATTGAACAAAATGGTACTCTTGCAACAAGGTTATCATCTATAACTTCTTTTAAATCATCCATGTTGTTAACAGTTATTATCTTTTCTTCAAAAACATCATCTGCTTGAGATCTTAAGTTATTTATAAACTCAGATTCAATAAGTTTTATTTCATCAAAAATATCTGCAACATCAACTTTTTTCTTTTCATTTAAATCTCTTCTAAAGATTACAACAGTTCCTGAAAAAATATCTTTTGGACCAATTTCTATTCTTATAGGAACTCCTTTCATTTCGTATTCTGAAAATCTTTCTTTAGGAGTTTTTGAAGTCTGATCATCTATTTTTACTCTATATCCAAGTTTATCTAAATCTTGAGCTATATCTAAACAAAAGGCCTCTAATTTAGTATTATCAAAATCACTAAAATATAAAGGAACTAAAATTATTTGAACAGGAGCTAAATCAAAAGGTATTCTTAAACCAAGAGAATCTCCATGAACACAAATCATTCCACCATATATTCTTGAAATTGCAGGACCATAACAAGTACCAAAAGGATATTTCATTTCATCATCTTTATCTTTAAACTTAACATCAAAAGTTTCAGTAAACTTAGTTCCTAAAAGATGTGTTGAAGGAAGTTGTAATATTCTTCCATTATCTAAAATAGTATCTGCTGCAAAAGTATCTACAGCTCCTGGAAATTTATCCCATTGTGGTCTTTTAAAGAAAATAAATGGTATACCAAATTCTTCATGAAGCATATCTTCTGTAATTTGCATATCTTCATAAACTTGATTTACTGCTTCTTGTAAAGTTTCAAAAATATTATGTGATTCATACCAGTAAAATTCTCTACCTCTAATAAATGGTTTTGTAGCTTTTGAGTCAAATCTAAAAACATTTGCTCTTTGATATGTTTTTAAAGGTAAGTCTCTATAACTTTGTGTCCAATATTTGAACATATAATAAAATGCAGTTTCAGAAGTTGGTCTTAATGCATACTTTTGTTCAAAATCTTCATCTCCATGTTTAGTTACCCAGAAAACTTCAGGAGTAAAGCCTTCAATATGATCTGATTCTTTTAAAAAATTTTCTTCAGGTATTAATGCAGGCATCATTACTTGTTGATGACCAGTTTCATTAAATTTATCTTCATATAATCTAAACATTTTACTTATTGAAAAAACAGATCTTGGTCTGAATACAGTAAAACCTTTTAAGTTATATCTAATATCAATAAGTTCTGCTTTAAAGATAATATCATTAAACCATTCGTTTAAATCTTTTATTTTATATTTTTCATCTGAAGGCATATATAATCACATATTTTAAGTAATATATTATATAAGGCAATATATTTAAAAAAGAAACTATTAAGCTTTCTATTAAAATAAAAACAGTACTATTTTTTATAATTTTTAAAAAATTCTTCTTTTTTTATATACTCAATTAAATCAGCACTAGCAATTACTTCTGGTAAAATAGAAATTATTTCTTGATTTAATTCTTTCAATCTTTCTTGAATTTGCAAGAAATTTTCTTTTTTAGATTTCAAAAGAGATTTATAATAATTTGGAATTCTTTTTTCAGCATCTCTTGATTCTTTTGCTTCTTGACTTGAAATTCTAGAATCTCTATTTATATTTTCAAGATCACTTTCCATTTTCTTTAAAAGTTCTTTTTCATATTTAACTAAATTTATTTCTTTATATTTTTCAGAAATACTTAATAATTCTTTATATTTATTTGTTAAAAGATTACTTTTTTTTGCAAAATTTAAAAGAAATTTAATTGATATTCTTTCTTCTAGATTAATTTTTTTAGAACCATATATTTCTTTAATATAGTTTGAAGGTTTACTTAAATTATCTATCTTAAGATTTAATTTATATTTATTATTAATATCTCTTAAATAATTTAATAAATAATCTTTAGAAAAATTAGAAACATTAATTAAATTTAAAACATTTAAGTCAGACTTAAATTTTAATTTTTTTAAAAAATCTATATTTTGAGAAATATTTTTTTTATTAATTTTTAAAATTAAATTTTCTGAAATTATTTTTGTTCTATTATTTAAAGAACTATTAAAAACAGAAATTTTATTTTTATAAGAACTAGATTTTCTTAAAGCATCTGCTTGAGGCAAATTTTTAAATCTTAATTTAATTTGATTAGTTTTTTTTAAAACCATAATAATCTATTAAAAAAGTTTAGTAAAAGAGTGGGACTGCCCCGATTTGAACGGGGGTCGTAAGCTCCCAAAGCTTAAATGCTAACCAGGCTACACCACAGCCCCTTTACTACATTATATATATAGAAGCAATAAGTTTATAAACAAATTTCTTTTATAAGTTTAGTTATTACTCCAAGATGTCCAATAGTCATTGAAATAATCTTTATATTCTTGTGCAATTTCTAGATCATGTATAACTAAAAAACTTTCATCATTATTCTTTGTACCATTATTTGAATAATTCATAGAACCAGTTAAAACAATATAATCATCAATAATACAGAATTTATTATGCATACTATTTGGGTTTTGATCTAAAATAACAGGAATGGAATTATTCTTAAGATCATTATATTTAGAATATTGACTTATCCCTCTTGATTCCAAGATATATCTCTGATCTATATTTTTATCAACAACTTCTTGAAAGAAATCATCTAAAGTATAACTAAAAAGCATACATTCAAGAGAATAATTTGCATCATTTGCAAGTCTTAAAAGATGGTAAAGGCAGTCATCTTCAGGACAAAAATAATTTTCTAAATTACCATAATTATTAACATTATAAACTTCTTTAGGTTTTGGAGAAAATTCTCCTTTAAAAAAAGAATCTATTTTGTTAGTATATTCTTTTGCAATTTCTTTATCTTCAATTATTAAAACATTATTATTATTTTTATAATTTCCATTTAATGTAAAATTCATTGAACCTACAAAAACAATTTTTTCATCAAAAACACAAAATTTATTATGCATGTAAGAAGATTCTGTAGGGTTTGTAAGAACTGTAACATTTGAATCTTTTAATATACCTAAATTTGAAGATTTATTTTGAGAAGTTCCATAATCTGAAACAAATCTTATTTCTATACCTTGATTTGATTTTTCAATTAAAGCATCAGTTACAGTTTCAAGAGAAACATCATATACAGCACAATCAATTGTTTTTTTAGAAGAAGAAATTAAATCTAAAAGCTCTTTTAAACAATCATCTTCAGGACAAAAAAATACTTCAGTTGAAATATTTCTATCAAAAGAACCAAAGGTGATTTTATTTTTTATAGAATCATATGCATCTTTTGGTTTTGAAAAAAGATTATTATCTTTAACATCTTCAATAGTTGAATCTATTTTATCAGAAGTATCTGATTTTACATCTTGAAAAGAATCATTTGCAAGATATGAAGATGCTACTAAGAAAACAACTAATCCTATTAGGATAAAAGAAATTATTTTTAAAAAATTCATTTTTTATTCACTTTATATAAATTTACCTTGGAAGAGGATATTTCCTCCTCCTTTTATTTTTCTTTTCATTTTTTCTTCAAGCTCAGCTTTAATTTCTTCAATTGAAATCTTTGACTCTGGTCCTTTATAGATAAAGACATTACCATTATTGTTATATATAGCAATTGTTTTATCTTTTGCTTTATCAATAGAGCCAACTTTCTTAAAGATTTTTAAAATTTCAGTTGAATCTAAATTAAACTTTGCAATAATTTTTTTATCTTTAGGAACAATTAAATTATTAGTTTCATATTCTGCAATTCTTTCTCTCAAAGAATCAATTTCTTTTCTTTGTTCTTTCCATTCCTTAAAGAAATTTTTAATGGTTTTTTCAAGTTCAACTCTTGAAACTGAAAGAACTTGAGAAGAGTTATTTAAAATATTTTCATTTTCTTTAATATACTTTAAAGCAGATTTATAAGTTGTAAAAATTATTCTCTCAACACCATCTTGAACAGAAGTTCTTTTAATAATCTTAAAAATACCAGCTTGAGATGTGTTTGTTAAATGAAGACCTGCACATGCTTGGACATCTATTCCTTGAACCTCTAATATTCTTAAAATATTCCCAGGAATTGCACCACCTTGGTAAAGTCTAAAACCATATTTTTTCTCAGCTTCATCTTTTGAAAGTTCATAATTATTTATTGGTATTCCTTCAAGAATCCATTCATTAACTTGATTTTCAATTTCATTTATCTCTTCATCAGTAATTGCTCTATAATGAGTTACATCTAAATGAGCTTGAGAAACGTCTTTAAAAGCACCTGCTTGCCAGATATGATTTCCTAAAACTTTTCTTGCAGCAGCATTAAGAAGATGTGTTGAAGAATGTTGAGATCTAAGTTGTCTTTGTCTCTCTCTGTCAACTAAACAGATTACATTTTGTCCAATATTTAACTCTTTTTGAGAATTATCTATAACTACTAATATTTTTCCTTCATAATTATAAACTTCAGAAACATCATAAAGACCATTTATTGTTCCATGATCATAGTTTTGTCCTCCACCTTGAGGATAGAAAACACTTTTGTCAAGAATAACAAATTTTTTAGAAGAAAAAATTACTTTTGCAGTAACTTCTGTAATTCCTTGATAATATAATTTTTCTGTATTTTTTAAAGCTTTAATTATTTCTTTATTTTCATTTTCTAAAAGCTTATCTAAGAAGTTTTCTTGTTTTGCTTTTTCTTGAGCATTATCTAAAGTTATTTTTGTAAAATAATCTGTTGGAATTTCAATATCTTTATAAACTTCTTTTATTTGTTCAGCTGTAATTCCATCACTTTTATATAAAGTTACAAGATCTTCTGTGGTTAATTGTTTTTTAGAAGATGAAAAAGCATTTATTTTTTGAACAGCTTTTTCTTTACTTGCAATATATTTTTTTTCTTCTTCTCTAAAAACATCAATAACAGTCTTTAAACCATTTCTTAAAGTTGGATCAAAATCTTTTAAAGAAGTTACATGTATTTCAAATATTTTTTCAAAATCTAAATTAAAATTAAATTCTTTATTTAAATCTAAAACTCTTCTTGCTAAGATTCTTAAATTATAACCACCACCTGAATTTGAAGGTAATAAACCATCAGTTGAAGTATAAAGTAAAGTTTTAGTATGATCACATATAGCATAAAGAGCATGAACAGGAGAAAGTTTTTCTAGAAGTTCTTTTTTATCAAAACCTAGTTTTTCTGAAATCTCATCATATTTTTTATCAACATCTGAAATTTCATCAATATTTAGTTCTCCTGAAAGTTTATAGAATCTTTCTAAAAGTTCTCCGTCAAATTTAACTTTTGTATATTTCTTTAAATAATCTAATAAATCTTTAAAAGTTACATCATAACTTGTAGGTGTACCATTTGTATACCATGCAAGTCTTTCAAAACCAGCACCCATATCTATAATAGGTCTTTTTAATTGATCATATTGTTTATTTCCAAGATCTTGAAATTGCATAAAAACACAATTACCAAGTTCAACACCATGTGCATAATATTCCATTGAAGGTCCAAAATAACCTCCACCTTCCCAAACATCTTCAAAGAA
>JAQVRT010000057.1 GCA_028700905.1 Candidatus Iainarchaeum sp.
ATCTGTCCTGCTGGGGGACCCCAGCTGTACAAAGACAAATTTCCCGATATACTGGGGGTTCTTTTCAAGGAACCGGTCTACCGCCAGCGCCCTTTCGGAAATCCCTTTGGTATAGTCTATCCTGTCTACTCCCACTGCGACGATCTTGTCCTTAAGGTCCAGTTCCGAGCGTATCTTTTCCGTCTGTTCCCGGGACGCGGCCATCTTTCCCCTGTAGTAGTTCATGTCTATGCTTATCGGGTAAGGCCTGATCAAAGTTTCTTTGCCCGCACGGATTATTGAGAACCTTTCGTTGTCCACCTTGCTCTCGAGGAGCCGGTTGGCGGTTTCCATAAAATTGTTGCAGTGGTATTGCACATGGAACCCGACAAGGTCGCTGCCCAGCATCCCGTCAAGTATCTCCTCCTGGTACGGGCAGATAGAAAACACCTCCGGGTTCGGCCACGGGATATGCCAGAACAGCGCGATTATCGCGTCCGGCCTTTTTTCTTTTATCATCTTCGGCAGGAGCGTGAAGTGGTAGTCCTGTATGAAGATCATAGGGTTGTCCGCGGGGAGCTCTTCAAGGATGCTGTCGGCGAACTTCTGATTGACCTCTTTGTACATCTTCCAATCCTCTTCGCGGAAGATGGGCCTTGTATGGGTTATATGGCAGAGCGGCCATATCCCTTCGTTGGCAAACCCGAGATAAAAGCCTTTTTCCTGTTCTTCTGTTATCCAAAGGCGCTTCAAGATGTATCGATTGTCTTCCGGAGGGACCCCGAGCTTGTTCTTAGAGTTCACAAAATCCCTGTCCGCATCTCCGCTTGCCAGCGCCACCCAGGTGCCCCCGCATGCGCGCAGGATGGGGTCTATAGCAGTTACCACCCCGCTGGCCGGCCTTACGCATTTCGGCTTGCCGGTGGATTTATCGGTGACGTGCATGTAAGGTTCCCTGTTGGATACCACGAAGAGCACGTTATCTCCCAGCTTGTAATGGACCAGGTCCCTGAGTTTTGTTTCGGTCCAGAACTCATCCTTTTTCAGGCGTTTTTCGGCTTTTGTGGACATGCTTTTCTTCGCGATCTTTATGTCCAGGGCGATCTGCTCCACCTCTTCGGCCAGTTTCCCGAGTTCTCCCTTGTCTTCAGGCCTATCTATCTTTTTATGCTCGCCTTTCTGAAAATGCCTGAACCATGTGGTCATTTTTTGTATGGGCTGGGAGATGAATCTGTTCTGCAGGTAAAGCGATATTGCCAGGAGCAGCGAGCACAGCACTATCAGGGTCACTATTATGGCTGTCCACATCTCTCTGGTGCGTGCGAACACATAAGATGTGTCGTATATTATCTCCACCAGACCGAGGATATTGTCATCGTCATCCAGGACAGGAGCGGTGTATGTGTAAACATAATATTTCTGGAACCTGGCCACCGAGCTTTGAGCTCGCTTGTTCCTCAGGATAGATCTGTGGTGAAGCTTTTCGATGTCTTTCCAGTCTTTGAACCTTTCGGTGACCGCGATAAGCTTTCCGTCCTTGTCGTATATGGCGCTTCCCTGGACCCGTTCCTTGGTCTCGAACTTTTTGACCAGCTTTTCGGCGTTTGCGGTGTCTTTGCCGGTTATTACATACCTTACAGAAAGCTCCATGCCGTCGGCTACCGATACGGCTTTCCTGCGCAGGTCGTCCATCAGCTTGCTTTCTTCGGTGCGCATCTGGAAGACCCCGAAAGCAATGACCACCAGCGAAGCAGTGATCAATATTGGGAATACGAACTCGATGATCTTTTTCATAATAAAAAGGCCTCCCTGATGTAGCTTAGGGATATTTTACTATGTTACCATACCATTGTATAACATTAAGGAGGATTTATGCATATACCGGACGGATTCATATCTCCAGGGCTTTCTGCAGGGCTTGTCGGAGCTTCGGCTGCTATCCTCGGTTACAGTATTTCCAGGCTGCGCAGGGCTTTTACGGCAAAAGTCCCTGTCCGGGCAATGTCTACGGGCATAAGCACCGTCACAAGCGGGACCCGCAGGGTCCTTACTTCAGCCGGAGAGAGTACCATATATAAAATGGGAATGGTCGCGGCGCTGGTATTTGCGGCTCAGATGTTCAATTTCCCGGTTGATAGCGGCACTTCCGGCCATCTGATAGGAGGGGTGCTGGCCGCAGTGCTGGTGGGCCCTTTTGCCGGAGCTGTGGTCATCAGCGTTGTTCTTGCTGTACAAATGCTGTTCTTTGCGGACGGAGGAGTACTGGCTCTGGGCGCAAATATCGTGAACATGGCCTTTGTCGGCACCGTGATCTGCTACTACATATATTACGCATTAAAACAAAAACTTCCCGAATGGATTGCAATAGCAGCTGCTTCATGGGTCTCGGTATTTCTTGCGGCTTTTTCCTGCGCCGTTCAGATAGGCTTGTCCGGGGCCATAGATTTTGGAGCGGTTATCCCGGCCATGCTCAAGGTCCACGCGGTCATAGGGATAGCCGAGGCTCTTATCACAATAGTTTTCGTATATGTATTCAGAAGCTTGACAGCAGAAAAGAAGCAGGGATCTCAAAAATGAAGAAATTTATGCTTTTTGTTCTGGCTGTGACGGTGCTGGCATCATTTCTGGCTTCAAGCAGTCCTGACGGGCTGGAAAAGGTCGCGGAAAAGCTCGAGTTCATTGAGATGGCTTCTGACAGGGCCTCAGTTATGCCGGACTACACAGTTCCTCTTTTGCCGGAAGGCGGGATCTCCACGGCGTTCGCGGGCATTGCGGGGGTTCTTGTAACGCTTTCGGTGTTCTGGACTGCAGCTTTCTGGTTTAAACTGCGTTCCAGAGCAAGATCACAGCACTAGGTTCAGCAGGCTTCCGGTAAAAACAGCCGCTGCTATCATTATGGCGGTCGCTTTTGCCATATCTCTCCAGCCGAGTTCTTTCCACATGATAGTAAAAGTTGCCACACAGGGGAAAAACATGGAAAGGACTACGCTGGACACGATCAGCTGTTTTATGCTCAGAGAAAGAGGGACCAGCATGCCTACTGCAATGTCTTTTCTTAAAAAACCGATAACTACCGGCGTGATCGCTTCTTTTGGGAGTCCGAGAAGTCCCGTTATTACGGGAGCGGTAAGGCCGGCGATGGCGTTAAAAATTCCAATCATGTACAGGATATTTACGACAAGGATGCTTCCCATTACCACAGGAAGCGCCTCGACGATGAATTGTTTGATGCGCCACCAGGTCTTTCTGAGCAAAACCGAGATCTGAGGCAGCCGGTAAGGCGGGATCTCGATCAGCAATTCAGGGCTGAATCCCGGTGCCAGGCGGTTAAGAATGAACCCGAGAACGATCCAGGCAAGGGCCAGTGTGCCGTAAACGGTCAAAATAGGGCCAATGCCGTGTTTCCCCAATATTCCGATTATCATGGCCTGAAGTGCCGCACAAGGAATGCCGATAGAGATCAGAGTGGAAGCAATAAATCTTTCTCTTTTGCTTTCGAGCACGCGCGTTGCCAGTATTCCCGGGACATTGCATCCGAAAGCCAACAGAGTGGGGATTATGGCAAAACCGTGCAATCCCATGCGGTGCATAAAATTGTCCATGAGGATCGCCAGCCTCGGCAAATATCCCGAGTCTTCCAGTATGCCCAGGACGAAATAGAAGGCTATGAGATAAGGAAGGACCATGGCAAACTCCACATATAGTGCTGTGCTAAAAACCCCGAATGATTGGACATAGTCTATCTGTCCGTTGATAAGTTTCCCTACGAGAATGTCGTGAACAACCCCTCCGGAACCAAGAAGAGAGCTGGCTTTCATCAGGACCGGAAGCCAAAGCCTGTCAAAGAACGGATCGGCGATATATTGTATCAGTCCCTCTCCAATAAAGCGGATCATCATAAAGGCTGTGTAGGCTGCTGCTGCGGCAAAAAGAATACCGCCTATCGGGTTTACCGTCAGGTCCTTGATGAACTCAAAAAAAGTGTGATGGCGGTGTTCAAGATGTTGGATCTTTTCTATAATATCTCCAATGTCCTTCCATCTTTCCTCAGATGTGTGTGGCTTTACCATGGGAGTCCTGGCTTCGCGGATCTTCGAGCTTAATTGAGCGAAGCCCTCTCCTGATACCGCTGCAGTGGTGATCACGGGCACCCCAAGCCACTCTTCAAGCTTTTTCACGTCTATTGTGATGCCTTTGTGTTTTGTGTCGTCCCACATATTAAGTGCGACGATCACAGGAATGGGGCGTTCCATAAGTTCTAGGGTCAGCGACAGGTTCCTTTCGAGATTGGTGGAATCAACCACATTGATGATCACGTCATTTTCAGTCGCGCCGCTTTTGAGCATTTGGCAGGCTACTTCTTCGGCTTTGCAGGTAGGGTTG
>JAQVRT010000008.1 GCA_028700905.1 Candidatus Iainarchaeum sp.
CAAAAGTTGAAGAAAAACATGAAATTAAACCAACTTTTGAACCTCCAAAAGAACTTTTACCAGAAAACTATCAAGTCTTAATACATGGTTTTGCATATGCTTTTATTAAAGAAACAGAAAATGAAAGAGTATATGTAGTTGCAGAACCAGAACTTACAGAAGAAGAAGAAAGAATTTTAAAAGAAACTAGAGAATCACTAATTAATAAAATATCACTTGCAGATTTAACTGATGAATCTCAAATGTATACTTTAGTTGAAAAAATATTTACTAGAAATAAAATAAAACTTGGAAAAGAACAAAAAGACAAAATTGTTTATTATATTATAAGACAAGTTAGTGGACTTGATAAAATAGAACCACTTATGCATGATCCATTAATTGAAGATATTGAATGTGATGGTATAGGGATACCTATCTTCATTGTTCACAGAAAATATGGCCACATAGTTACAAATATTGTTCTTGATACAGAAAATGAACTACAACAATTTATTATTAAAATGGCCCATCTTTGTAAAAGTTATGTTTCATATGCATCTCCACTTTTAGATGCTATCCTACCAGACGGATCTCGTGTCAATGCAACATTAACTTCAAATGTTTCAACTAGAGGGCCAACTTTTACTATCAGAAAATTCCCTCAAAAACCATTAACAACAATTGACTTAATTAACTCTGAAACAATTACTCCAGAAATTGTATCATATCTTTGGACATTACTTGAATTTAAAAAAAATATGATATTAATTGGACCAACAGCTGGTGGAAAAACAACACTTCTTAATGTTATTTCTTCATTTATACCAGAAGCACAAAGAGTTGTATCAATTGAAGACACAAGAGAAATTAATCTTTTACTTAATAACTGGATTCCACAGATTACAAGAAGTGGTTTTGGACCACCTGATCAAAATGGAAAAAGATATGGTGAAGTTAGTATGAATGATCTTTTAAAAGAATCATTCAGACAAAGACCAGATTACTTAATCATCGGTGAAGTAAGAGGAGAAGAAATGGCTTTAATGTTCCAGGGTATGGCATCTGGACACTGTTCTCTATCAACAGTGCACTCAAAAAGTGTAGAAGCATTAATTACAAGAATTACAACTCCACCAATTTCTTTAGATCCATCTCTTATAACAAGTCTTGATATTGTAATTGTAACAGGATTTACAGGTGTTGGAGAAGAAGGAAGAAGAGAAATTAAAGAAATTGATGAAATTAAAGGGTATAATAGTAAAGAGAAAAAAGTAGAATATAATGCTATATATAAAGCAACAGATAAATTTAAAGAAAAAAGCGTTACATCACAAAGTGATCTTTTCCAAAAAGAAACTTCATTAGTATACAATAGTGATGTTTTAAAAGAAATATGTACAGAACATAATATTTCTAAAAAGAAAATGACAAGTATAATAATGGCAAGAACTAAATTTATTGAAGAACTTACTAAAAATCCACCTAAAGATTACGTAGAATTTAATAAACTTCTTAAAAACTATAAAAGAAAAGAAGATTTTACAGAAAATTAAAAAGGATCATCATAAGATAAAAGACCATCTTTTTGAGTTTTTTTTGTAAAATTTTGTTTTTTTGGCTTTTTTTTACTTTTTATAATTATTAAAAATATAATTAAAATAATTATTATAACAGAAATAACAATATAATAAAAAACACTATTTTGTTCAACTTCTTCTTCAATAAAACCAGAATCTAGGATAATTTTTGATTTTGATTTTAAAATTGAAACTTTATCAATTGCTTGAGAATATTGAGCCTTTGAAACTAAATCCTTATATTCATTATAAACTCTAAAAAGAGCATCAACTTCTGATTGTTCCTTCCAATATGGTTTGTATTCATCGTTTAAAATTGTGGTTATGGCATGCTCTAAATTGTTATAATTTGTAAAAGAAGTGTCATAACTTGTCATCAAGTCATTTAATTTAACTGACTCCATCCTAAGTTTCAAGTTATCAATAAATATACTTACCTTATCATCACCTTTTAAATCTAAATACAGTTTAGAATAAAAAGAACTTGTAGAAGAAAGACTTTCATAAACATAATTAATATTTGAATTAAGGCTTGATGGAGGAGAAACTAAGTTTACAAGACCAGAAATTTCATTTGCAGGAACATTATCTTCTGCTACAATTTTTGTAACCAATTGTTCTGATTCTTGAATATACTCTAAAGAAGCTTGAGACAATTTATCATAACCTTTAAAAGAAGAATCAAAGGAATTTAAGAGACTAGAAGTATCTTTACAATCTGGAGAAGATAAAAATGAATTTTGAGAATTAATAAGTGAAGTTAAACTTTCTTTTAAATCTTCAAGATACACTATTAAGTTATTAATATGATTAATTGTTATTGTAATTTGAGAATTAAGTTCAGCAGAATAACTTTTCTCTAAAAGACCATTTAATTGTGCTTTTTTTGAATTAAGAGAAGTTATTATTGAGTTAATTCTATCAATTAACTGAGAAGATAAATAATTACTAGGATTAGAATTTTTTAAAGATTTTAAAAGATATTCTGTTTTGATTAAATTAATATTAAAAGAATCAGTTTCACTTAAATAAACTTGAGAAGATTCATTTGAAATTGGAACAAACAAAATAGATTCTCCTAAAGAATTTACAATAGGGATTACAAAATATTCTTCATCTTCACAACTTATTTTTGGTTGTGTAAAAGTATCAATCATATCATTTTCAGAAAGATACTCTTTTGAAATATCTTGAGCTCCAAATAAAGATAAAGCAAATATATTTGAAGAAAATAAAACAATTACTAAAAATATTAATAAAATCTTTTTCATAAAAATCAATTTTTGTAAACTATTATTATTCATCTTTAATAGCTCCATTATTAAAAACTTTATAGAAAATAAAAACATATAAAAGACCTAAAAGAGAAAAAGCAATTGAAAAATAAATCTGTGCCATTGAAGCAATTAAAATACCAATGAAAAGAGCAAAAAATTTATTTACAACAACCATTAAAGGAATACTTGAAATTGAATCTAGTACTTGATTTTTAATATCATCAGTATTTAGATTTGCATAAAGTCTATCAAAATCTTCAGTGCTTGTTTTAGCAGTACTGTTTTCTTTAATATTTTCTATAAAGTCAACATAGTTATAGACCACAGGATCTTTTAATTGTTCTAAAGCTTTATATTCTTCAGAATCTACAATAAAATTTACAACTGAAGAAGTACTGGCTTTACTTATGCTGTAGGAAGTACCCAGCCAATTACCAATATCATCTCCTACAAAAACTTCAACCATCCCTATTTGCATTTTTTGAGAATAACTTGCTTGATTTGGTAAAATTACAAGAAAGATAACTAAAAATAAAGTTAAAGATAAAAGAATACTTATCTTTGAATTTGCATAGTTTGAAAGAGAGTTAAGATGATCCCTTTCTTTAAATTTGTTATATGTTAGAATAGATAAAAGTAAATGAGAAGCTAAATAAAATAAAACAAATAACCAAAAATTTTTAGAAAAATTAAACAATAAAAAAGAAATTACAAAACCTAAAGTTATTCCAATAAAAACTTCTAAAAGATCTAAATTTTTTTCCTTTCTAACAGATAAAGCAATACAGATTGCAGAAGTTACTGGAAATAATAAAAGTAAAAATAAAAAATCTAAAGTTAAAAAAGTATTAACAATATCAGATAGATTAAAAACAATTAAAGAAGTTAAAGAGATACCTGATGCTTTATAGAAAAACATCCACATTATTATTGAAAAAGCAATTAATAATATTTTTAAAATTCCTTTCTTTTCAAAAACTTCAGTATAACTCATCAATGTTCACCAAATCTAAAAGACCTTCTTTTTCATCAACAATAAAAGTTGTTTCTGCTTGAGAGACATAACTATCTTTCCTATCAACTAAAACAGGAAAGCTTGCAATAATTTCATTTTTTAAAAGCTCTCTTAAAGCATATCTTCTTTGAAATGTAGAAAGATTTTTACCAACCCAATATTCTGAAAAAGGAGTTCCATTATATTTATGGATCTCTTCAAGAATTAATTTAGCGTCTTTATTTCTAATACCTCTATCTTCTATGTGTTGAAATATTAAAATTTTGTCAGCCTCAGAAACAAAACCATCCCCTGTAGATGCAAAAGGTTCAATTGCAAATGGAAGGTTTATTTCTGTAATTGGAATATTAATATCATTTGAAGTATTTGGTATTGATGGAGATGCATGAGGTTCATATCTTTCAATTGCATGTCCTGTAAGATTTATAATTGTTTTAAAACCTCTGGAAGTTATTTCTTTATCAATAATTTTTCCAAGATCAGATATTTTTGTAGTTTTATAATTATTAAGTAAATGATCTTTTGCTTTTTTAAGAGCAAAAAAAGAAGCGTCTCTTAAAGATTCATGTTTTTTATTAAAAATAATTGTTTGTGCAGAATCTGCAATATAACCTTCAATTGAAACTCCAACATCCACTTTTAAAACATCATCTTCTTTTAAAATTACTGGAGATTCTAAATCATAGGTGTTATGTGCAGCTTCATTATTAATAGAAAGATTTACTGGCCATGCAGGAACAGCACCATTATCTAGAATAAATTTATCAATTTCAACACCTATTCTTGAAAGGTCAGATTCAACTTTAATTATTTTTTTTGCAAATTTTTGAGTTTTTAAGTTTAACTCGCCAGCTTTTTTTAAAAGTTTAAGGTTTATGTCTTGAGTCATCTAAAATCATTTTTTATTTTTTGTGGAATTATTTTTCTTAGAACTATTAAAAGAAAGTATAAATAAAAATAACATAGCAATTATGATTCCTGAAAATAAAGGAAGATCACTTACAGGAACTTTAGTTGAAGATTTAATAACTGTAAAATATTTACTAAAAAGATTATTTGAAGGATTATCATCTGTATCAGTTAAAAAAATTCTTAGCATATATGGTTGGTTTGAATAATTAATATCAGCACCATTAATTGTTATTAAATTATCACCATCATTTAAAAAACCACTAGAAGTATAGAAAGGAGCTCCTCCTGTTGGTCTATAAATGTTTAAATCATAATCTGCAGATCCTGAAGAATTTGAAGAAACTACAACTGTAATATTAAAATCTGAATTAGCTCTTACAGTGTTTGGAATTACAACATCAGTTATCCCAAAATCATCATAAGCAGAAATATTAAAAGAAATAAAAATAATCATTAAAAAAGATATTATACTAAAAATAATTTTGTTTTTCAAAATCTATCACCCTATACCTAAATATATTTATATAAAACTAATAAATATATTAACTGGTAAGTAATAAAAAGCTTTTTGTTTTAATAAAAAAAAAGAAAAATAGAGATGATCTAATACTTTTTAAAGTCTAGAATCAAAATCTCCATGATTAACCATTTTTGTAACTTCAGAAGCAGGAAGATTATCAATAGTAACACCCATTGCTCTACAAGAACCTAAAATTTCTTTAACAGCAGATTTTTTAGATTTTGAAACTAATTGAGAATATTTAGCATTCATTATCTTTAAAACTTGTTCAAATGTTAAATTTCCAGCAACTTCTTGGTTAACTTTTGAAGCACCTTTCTTAATATTTAATTCTTTTTTAATTAATGCTCCTGTTTGAGGAGAACCTAATTCAATTGTAAAATTCTTTTTAGAATCAATATGGATCTTAACAGGAATTTCCATACCATTAAGATGTTTTGTATCTTCATTTATTTTATTTACAATTTCCATTGTATTTACTCCTAAAGGACCTAAAGCAGGACCGATTGGAGGACCAGCATTTGCTTTTCCAGCTTCTACTAAAACTTTTATTGTAGGCATATTTTAATCACTCTTTTTATATTTTTAATTTAATAATTTTATGTTTTCTGCTTTAATTGTTATTGGAATCTTAACACTTGCATCGAAAAGTTCAATGATAACTTCTTCTTTTGCTAAATTAATTCTAACAACTTTTGCTCTAGAACCTTTAAAAGGGCCTAGGATAATTTCAACAGTTTGTCCAGGTTTTATAGAAGTCATTAATGGTCTTGATTCTAAAACACCTGCAATTTCTGAAATATTAATGTTTCCTTCAACAATTTTTCCACCTTTAATATGAGGAACATTATGAACTAAAATTTCAACTGTTTTTTTAGAATCAGCTTCAACTAAAAGATATCCTTTTAAATCAGCCATTTCAACTACAGAATAGACTTCAAGTTCATCTTGTCTTGCTTTATTTGCTAAAAGATCCATTATTACTTTTTCTTGACCAACTGTTGTTCTTATTGTAAAAATCATATTTTTTCACACACTTATAAGTTTTTTAAAAAAAGCTTGCAATAAGCTTTACAAAATAACCAATAACTCCTATAACTACTATTCCTATGGCAATAATCTTTACCATAAAACCAAACTCTTTAGTAGTTGGTTTTTGAGAAATGTTTAATATTCTTCTTGAAGATGCAAAGAAATTATTAAGTTTATTTATCATTTTTGACATAATTTAATCAACTCTTATATTTTTTTAAACACTATCAATATCAAGATCCATACCTTTTAGATCATCTGAATTATATCCTTCTTCAAGATAAGGTATATGAGCACCTGCAATTACAACCATAACTTTTACTTTTTTATTTGCAAGGTTATCATCAATCATTGCACCCCAAATAATATGAGCATCCTCATTTATTTTAGAAGCAACAGTATCAACAATAAGCTCAGATTCTTTAATTGTTAAATCAGAACCACCAATTACATTTACTAAAGCTTTCTTTGAGCTTGTAATATCAATATCAAGTAAAGGAGAAGTTAATGCATTTTCAACAGCTTCCATTGCTCTTGAATCATTTCCTTTTTCAATATTTGATTCTCCAACACCAATCATTGCCATTCCACCTTTTGAAAGAATAGTTCTAAGATCTGCAAAATCAAGATTAATTATTCCTGATTTTGTAATAAGCTCAACTATACCTTTTACACTTTCAGTTAAAATTTTATCAACTTCTTGGAAAGCAACATTTAATGGAAGATCTGGAGCAATTTCTAAAATTTTATCGTTTGGAATTATTATTAAAGTATCAACTTCTTTTTTTAATTTATCAAGGCCTGCAAGAGCATTTTCAATTCTTTTTTTACCCTCTACAGCAAATGGTAAAGTTGCAACTCCAATTGTTAAAGAACCTTGTTCTTTTGCAAGTCTTGCAACAACAGGTGCAGCACCAGTTCCTGTTCCACCACCAAGACCACAAGTTACAAATACTAAATCTTTTCCTTTTATTAGATCTATAAGTTCATCTTTTGATTCCTCTGCAGCAGAAGCACCAACATCTGGATTTGATCCAGCACCTAAACCTTTTGTTGTTTTTTTACCAATTAATATTTTTTTATCAGCATTAACTCTTATTAAAGCTTGAGCATCTGTGTTTAAAGCAATTGTAAAAGCTCCTTCAACACCAATATTTGTTAATCTTTCAATAGTATTATTACCACTACCACCAGCACCAACAACACATATTTTTGGTAAAGATGCATTTAAAAATTCTTCAAGTTCTGCATTGGTTTGTTGATTGTTATCCAAGATAATCCACCTCATAAATAAATAAAAAATATTATATAATAAGTATAATATTATATATTATAGTGAGGAAACCTTTAAATATAATATGGTTAACCTATTTTTATAAAAGGTGAATAAAAATGATCTATGAAAATGTAAAAAATATTGCAAAAGCAATAAAAGATATAAAAATTCAAGGCGCAAGTAATATTGAACTTGAAGCAATAAAAGCTATTAAAGAATATATTTATGAAACTAAAAAGCTTGGAGAAGAACTAATTGAAGAAACAAAAGAAAATATTAATCACTTAGTTGTTCAAAGACCAAATGAACCAAAGCTTAGAAACTCATTAAACTATATTTTTCAAGAAGTTAAAAAACATCCACACAATACAGAAGAAATTGAAAAAGAAATTGAAAAATATCAAGAAAAAACAGAAATTGGAAATGAAAAAGTATCTGAAATGGCCTCTCAAATGATTAAAGATGGAGCTAAAATTTTAACACATTGCCATTCAACTTTAGTTGAAAATGCTTTTAAAAAAGCATATGACAAAGGAATTGATTTCCAAGTATTTTGTACAGAAACAAGACCTAGATACCAAGGAAGAATAACTGCTAAAAATATATCAGATTATGGAATTAAGACAACAATGATAACTGATGCTTCAGTTACACATTATCTTAAAGGAATAGATTATTTTTTTACAGGTGCAGATGTTATTTTTTCTGATGGAGCAATAATGAATAAACTTGGAACTCATGCAATTAGTATTGCAGCAAGAGAATTTAAAACAGAACATATAGTTCTTACAACCACACATTGTGTTGAAGCAAACGATCTTTTATCCTTTGTTCAAGAAATTGAAGAAAGATCAGAAGATGAAGTTTGGGAAAAAGAAAATAGACCAGTTAATTTAAAGATTAAAAATCCTGCTTTTGATATTGTTCCAAATGATCTTATTGGTAAATTTATAACAGAAGAAGGAGTATTCTCACCAGAAACACTTTCATTCTGGGTTAATCAATTTCAAAGAAAATAATTGTTTTTTAATTAAAAACAATTTTTCTTTTTATTTTTTTAATCTAAAAAAAATCATTTAAACCTTTCTGTTTTTTACCAGTTACAAGCTCATCTTTTGAAATATTAAAAACTTCAAAGATTGAAACTACAGAAGGTAATAACTGATTTTCAAGATAATAATTAGTATCATAATCATAATCATTTTCTTCTTTGTAAAGTCTTGCTTTATCAGAAATATTTTTAGAAGGATGATTTGTTATTATGTATTCAACTAAAGCATTTTCTGAAATCTTTTCACCATTATTTTTAGCATAAGATAATGCTGCCATTGCAGGATTTAAAGTTTTATAATTTTTAAGACTTTTATGAACAAAAGATTGTAAAACTAATTTTTCTATAGGTATTTGTTTATCTTCAAGAGCTTTAATAATATTTCTTACATACTCTAAAGCTTTTTTAATATCTTTATTAATTAAAAGAATATTAAATAATTCTTTTTGAGTTTCTTTTACAAGTAAACACCAATCTCTTCTTACAAACTCAAAACCTTTTATCTTTAGAGAACCATCTTTTGAAAGAAGAGCATATTTTTTCTTAGCTCCCTTAGTTTTATCTCTTGAAAGAACAAATAATCCAGAAGTAAAAAGACCCTCAGTTTCAAGAGACATTGACTCTGGAAGAGATTTGTTTATTTTTTCAAGATCAGAATATAGTTTTTTTTCATCATTGTATTTTATAAAACAAGAATCAGTATCCCCATAGATTACAGTGTAACCTAGATTTTTGAAACTACTTATTGTTTCTTGAATCTTTGTCCTTACTAAATGATACATTATTTCAAGACAAGGCCTACAATACCATCTCGCACCTGCAAACCCCATGTAACCATAAGTTGATGCAAGTAATATCTTTAAAGCATATTGTTTTGCAAAAAGAGATTTGTATTCTTGAGTATCTTTATCATAATTTTTCATTTTATTTTTAATTGAAATTCTTAGAGATAAAAAACTTTCTAAAAGTTCAGGAACAAAACCTTTTTTGTCTTTTGAAATTTTATAACCTAAGACTTCAGAATAATCTTTTGATTCAATATTAATAGTTTCTGGACTTATGTTATATGCCATAATTAAAGAAATATGATAACTTCTAAAATCAACAACAGCAATATTTTCATGAAGTCCAACAAGAGGGTCTTTTACAAAAGCACCAGTAAAACTAAACTCATATCTATTTGAAACAACTTCTGGAGTTGGTTTATTTTCAAGAAGAATATTTTTTTTAGAATAATTATAAATAAATAATTTTTCAATCATCTGTCCTGCAGAAGTTCTTAATGTATCATATATTGGAGATGCTATTAATTTTGAAATTTCATTAATTATTGAAAGGTAGTTTATAGAAAGATAATAAGTTGCAAAAACATCATCTATGTTATATTCTATTATTTTTGCATAATCTTGAGAAGAATAAAGATCAATAAAATCTTTTACTTTAAGAATTATTTTTTTATTTCCAGTTATCTTTTCATAAACAGAATTAAGATCAAGTTTAGAGTAATTAAAGACTTGAAGATAGTTTAAAAGTCTCATTAAAATATAAGTATCAATGTGTATGATATTATCTATAGATACAGAAGTATTTCCTCTTTTATGGAAAGTTATTTTTTTATTAAAATTTATGTCTTGAGATTTAATTACTTTATATCTTTTATAAATATAATCAAAATCAAATCGATCTCCATTATAAGTAAATATTAAATCAGGATCTTTTTCTTCTATTCTTTTAAAAAAAGAATCAATCATTAAAGATTCATCTGTAAAAAAATGTACTAATGTATCTTTTTCTTTAAAAGACTTATAAAAGTCATCTTCATTAAAAGAAATATCTTTAAAGAAAAATATTTCTTTTTTGTAGTTTTCATCCATCATGCAGATAGAAATTATTGGAGAAGTCTTTGGTTTTGGAAAAGAAAGATCCTTTAAAGGTAAAACTTCAATATCAAAAGTTAAATGTTTTAAAGACTCTGGCAAAACATCTTCTAAAACTTCAAAAGAAAGAATTTGTGAGCCTGTATAACTAAATTTAATTTTTTTAAAATTATTTAAAGAATGATCTATAAAAAATCTTTGAATAAAAGGAATATCATACTCTCTTAAAGAATAAGAAGAAGATAAAGTAATTTCTTTATCAAGTAAATGTGCTCTTGAAGAGATTAATGATTCAATATCTTTAAAGATTATTTTATAAGAAAAAGAAACCCCTTTTTTATCAGTTTTAATAATTTCTAAAATGTTTTTTAAAGACTTAGAAAGTAAAATAAGATCTTTTTCAGAAAGTAATTTTTCAGAAATTAAATAGAAATAAGGAGAAAAATCATAACTATAGTTTCTCTTAACACCATCATTTCCTCTAACACTTAAAAAAAGAGAATCATCGTAAAAGGCATTTATAAAAACACCTTCTGATTTTAAAATGGTATTAGAGATCATAAAAAATCTTATAAAAAAAAATCTAACTTTAAAGAATACTTGAAAAGAAATACATTATAACTAATAAAATAACTGTCATAACAACATTTCCTAAAACTTCAAAATCAAACATTTTTTTTACAAAATGATAAAACATTAAAATATAATAAACTAATAAAGCTATTGAAAAAGCAAATAATAAAAGTAATCCTACAACTGCTCCTCCACCTAAATTAGGAAGCATACCTGAATTATAAATATAATCTGGATTTTGAATTGACATTGACATAAAAGGAATTACTTTTGGCATAAATATAAGAACAATTGCAAAGACAACTAATATTGCAATAATAGAAACTACTCTAAAAGCTGCAAGAGAAGAAAGAATATTTTTTAATTCTCCACCTTTTAGATTATTTTTTCCTTTTACAAAATAAAGGATTAAATAAAGAATTATTCCTAAAATAAACCAACTAAAAACAAAACTTATAATTACTCTGATTGTAAAATAAGATAATACATTTGGAGACTTTAATAAAAATAAAATTAAAGTTTCAATGAAAATTGAAATGAAAATAACAATTGCAGCAGTAGAAACATCTACTTTTTCATAAAAATGTTTAATTAGTTTTTTTGGATTAAAACTAACAATTTCTTTTTCATCTTCAATTAAGTTTTTCTTTTTAAGTCTTACAACCATATAGTATCACAATATTATTATATATAAATATATTTATATATTTATCTTTTATTAATAATATTTTCAAAAAACAAACAAATAAGTATTTTAAAGATAATAGCAACATAATATAATTAAAGCTATAAAAATAGAGGTTTTTAAATATGGGAAGAAATAAAGAACAAGATTTATTAAACGAAGCTATTTATGATGAAGGAGTAACTTCTCTTGATGATGTTAAAAAAGTAAAACCTCCAAAAATTAAAAAAAAAGCCTTAGGTTATGATGAAAGTATTTTAGATACAGTTTTTAAAAAGAAAAAAAATGTAAAAATAAAAAAAACTTATAAAAAAGAGAAAAAAGATACCTTTCTCTCAAATATTAAGAAAAAACCACTAAATATCTTTAAAAAGAAAAAGAAAGATATGACTTTCTTTAATAAAATCTAAACGAGAAAAAATATGGATTTTGAAAGAAAAAAAGATATTGAGTTATTAAATGAAATTTCAAACCCTTTTGAAAGAGAAATAAAACTTAATAATGATTATTCTCTTAAAACTATTAAAAATCATAAGTTTGAAGATGGATTTATTATTGAAAGTAAATTAAAACGAGGATTAATCTCACTTAATTATAAAAATCAAATAATAGGACTTTTAGGATTTAACATAAATAATAGACATCTAAACATTATTGCAATCCAAGGAATAAATCAACCAAACTTTAAACATCCTAAAAATTGGTACCAACTAATATTAACTCCATTTATAACTTCTTGCCTTAAAGTATATCAGAATGAAAAAAATCTTTCAAAATATGTATCTTTTGGAGAAATATCTTCTGGAGTTTTAGAAGGAAGAATAAAAGAAATGGAAGGGCTTTTAAAAAATATTCTTGAAAAAAATAATGAAAGAATAGCTCTTAGAGAAAAAAGAATCGAACATTACACTAAAGAAATTAAAAGACTTAAACAAATACAAATATTAGTTAAAAAAATAAGAGATGATTATTTTACAAAAGACGGAAAAATTAATTTAAATAAATTAAAAGTAATTGATGTTATAAAAAAAAGAGAAAAACAATTAAAAACAATAGAAAGATATAAAAAAAATAGAGAAATTAGACGAAATAAAAGAAAATAAATTTTTTAGAAAATATATATAAATAGATAGTAACATATATTATATATAATATTATTAAAATTATTAATTAAAAATGGTGAAAAAAATGAGTGATTTTCAAATTAAGTTTGCCCAAGCAGGACAATTAAAAGAAAGACAATTTATTGTAATTGAAGAAACAATCTGTAGAATTGATACTATAGATAAATCAAAACCTGGAAAACACGGAGCTGCAAAAATAAGAATTACAGCAACAGGTGTTTTTAATGATAAAAGAATGAATCTTTTAAAACCAGCAGATGCTGATGTTGAAGTTCCAGTAATTGATAAAGGAAATGCACAAGTAATTTCTGATTCTGGAGATAAATACCAAATAATGGATGTTGCAGATTACCAAACATATGATGTTGATAAAGCTGAATTTAAGGACCTTAAAGCTGGAGATAATCTAGAATATATGAAAGCTGGACCTTTTATAAAGATTGTAAGAAAGAAAGCAGACACAGAATAAATATATTCTGTGCTTTTTTTATTTTTAAAAGAAAAAAACCTTTACTAAAAAAAAGGTTTATTCTTTAATTTCTATTTTTTCGAAAAGATGACCTTGTTTTTTAATGGTTTTTCCTTCCATTGTGTTTGTAAAAGCTAATTGTTTATGTCCAAGATTACTCTCATCTAAACCTAGTTGTGAAAAAATCTCTTTCCATTTTTTTGTAAGAATAGGAGAAAGCTCTAAAGCAAGTACCCTTATAGACTCTAAAAGAACATACATTACTTGATCAAACTTTTCAAGATCTTCTTTTAAAAGATCCCAAGGTTTGTTATCTTGAACATATTTATTTAAAGCATATGACATTTGTAAAATTTCATTAATTGCTTTAGATAATTCATATTCTTTATAATGATTATGAATGATTTGTATCTTTGATTCAATTTCTTCTGCAAAAGAATCTTTAAAAAAAGAAAAACCGTTTTCTTTATTTCTTTTTTCAGCTAAAGTTACAACTCTTGATAAAAGATTACCAATACTTGAAACAAGATCACTATTTACTCTTTCAACAAAACTTTTTTTTGAAAATTGACCCTCATCTCCAAAAGGCATTTCTTTTACTATATAATATCTATAAATATCTGAACCAAACTTTTCAATATATTCTTCAGGATAAACTACATTTCCAAAAGACTTAGACATTTTCTTTCCTTCAGACATCCACCAACCATGAGCAAATTCTTGTTTTGGAAGAGAAACATCTATTGATTTTAAAAAGATAGGCCAATAGATTGCATGAAACCTAGAAATATCTCTACCCATTAATTGAAAGTCAGGTGGCCAATATTTATTGAAATTATCAGAACCCTCTCCTCCAAGAGCAGAATAATAATTAAACAAAGCATCAAGCCAAACATATATTGTATGTTCTTTATCAAAAGGAAGTTCTATTCCCCATGGAACTTTTTCTTTATTTCTTGAAATACATAAGTCTTCAAGACCGTTTTTAATAAAAGAAACAAATTCATTTTTATTTGATTCTGGAGAAAGAAACTTAGGATTATCTTCAATATATTTTAAAAGCCAGTCTTGATATTTTGAAAGTTTGAAAAAATATGCATCTTCGTGTTCTATTGTAACTTCATGACCAATAGGACATTTATTTTCAGAAACATCTTTATCTGTATAAAAAGATTCACATCCTTTACAGTAATATCCTTTATAGCTACCTTTATAGATATCTCCTTTTTCAAACATTTTTTGTGCTATCTCTTGAACTGTTTTTTTATGTTTTTCATCAGTTGTTCTGATAAAATAATCATAAGAGATATCTAAGTCTTTCCATACTTTTTTTGTATAGTCAACTAAAGAATCAAGAAACTCTTTTGTATTTTTTTTTTCATCTTCTGCAGCTTGCTGTACTTTTAAACCATGTTCATCAGTTCCTGTTAAATAAAAAACATCAGAACCTAAAAGACGATAGTATCTTGCAAAGATATCTGCAACCACTGTTGTGTAAGAGTGCCCTAAATGGAACTTACCACTTACATAATAGATTGGTGTTGTTATATAATATTTTTTTGGAAAATCTAAATTATTCATAATTTTAATCACATCCTTTATTTTTTATAAAGGCAAAATATTTACCAGTAAAAAGATAATATAAAATATTTGCCAAAGACTTTAAAAAACCTGCTTTACTTAAGAGCAGGTATCACATGGCCATAATAAAAATAGTTATAAATAGAGAAGAAATATTTAAAGAGCCTTTCTCTTTTAGATATATGTTTTTACCCCTAAGCATATATATTTTATAGAAAAAAACATATTTAAAGAGATGTAAATAAATTAATTTTAAGAAAAATCAATCTCAAAACCACAAACAGGCATAGTATAGTTATGATTTTCTAAAACTTCTGGAGAAAACTCACCAATATGTCCAACTTCGTCATCATTAATTATAACTGCAGCACTTCTTCCTTTAATATAAAAAGGATAATCTTTTTCTTTAAGTCTTAAAGTCTTACCTAAAACATTTGTTAAAGATAAAAGATATGAAGAGATTTCTGTAAAACTAATCTTAGAGTTTGCAATTACTGCTGCTAAATGAAGTTTATTTTCAGATAAAGTATCAAGCTCTTTATTTTCTAAAACAACATAATCACAAGCAAATAATTTTTGTGGAAAAGACTTATGTTGATTATTTGTTAAAGCTTTAAATAATTTAGGAATAATCCAATTACCAACAATATTAATTGAACTTTCAGCACTAAAACCTAAAGGAATATATTTTTCTCCCTTTATATTAAAATTTTCAAAAGAATCTTTTTTTGAAGAAAGAATAAAAGGTAAAATTTCAATAAAACCCATACCTACCATTGAAGTTATTATTTGTTCTTGGAAAATAGACTCTTTTAATCTTTCTCCATTAAAGTGAACATCTGAGTATGTAGGAGTTATATTGTTTATAGCAAACCCTCTTAAAACATCATCTGCAATATCATTTTCATGAAGGATGTCTGTTCTAAAGATAGGAATTGTAACTTCTATTAAGTCATCTGATTGTTTATTACAAATAAACATCATTTTCTCTAAATTAGCTATAGCTTCTTTTAAAGTTAACTTAATTCCTAATAATTGATTTATATATTTTAAAGAAACAACCATTTTTCTTAAAGATACATCTGGAGAAATAATTTTTTTATCAAAATATTCAATTTCTAAAGAATAAACATCTCCTCCAAAATCTGCAAACATAGAAGTTAAAATATTCATTGTGTTTTTAAGTTTAGTTAAGTTTTGACCAGTACATTCTAAAAAAACTTCTTTTGTGCTTTCTAAGACTCTACCTGTCTCTTGAGAGTTAATGATTGGAGGCATTGAAAGTATTTTTTCATTAGAATCTTTAAAGAAAAGATATTTTTGTTTATCTTTAACTAAATAAGAATATTCTTGACCTGTAGGATGATTTTTAATAATATCAAAACCAGTCATTTCTTTTGTTTCTCCTAAAGGTATAAATTTTATATTTTCTGGAAAATCTGCCCTAAAAGTTATTGGAAAAGTTATTTTATCTAAAGGATAAACACCAATAGCAACAGATTTTCTTTTTCTACCATAAGTTAAGTGTAATTTTTCTTGAACATTTATTATTTCTTTTATTTTTTCAGAATCTAAATTTAAATTTTTAACAATTGCACACATGGTATGATTACCATAATTAGTTGCAGATCTATCAACAATTACTTTTTGTTTAGAATCTTTTAAACTAAAAGGAGTGTATTTTTTTAAAGATAAATAACTTTCTAAAGCTCTTTTAAAACCTACAAAAGAAAGAAGATCTATTCTTTCAGCAGTAACTTCTATTTTTAAAAGATCTGTTTCTTTATCATAAGAATCTATCTCTAAACCAAAATCAAAAAGTATTTCTTCTAATTTTTCTAAAGATAAATCTTTTCCAATTTCTTTTTTTAATCTATTAAATTCAAAATCTATTACTGCCATGTTAATTCACTCAAATTTTCTTTTAGGGATGATATAGTTTCTTAAAAAATCAATATCACAATCATCACCAAATACTTCCTTAATATTTCCTTTTTCTAAAAGAAGCATACCTATTCTTTCAATACCAATTCCCCAAGCAATTACATTATTTTTAATACCATAAGGCTCTAAAGTTTCTTGTCTGAAAATACCAGAATTCATAATTTCTTTATAACTTTTTGATTTTTCAAAATATGCAAAAACTTCAACACTTGGTTCTGTGTAAGGATTATAAGTTGGTTTAATTTTTATTTTTGTAATACCAAGTTTTGCTAAGAATTCTTTAATAAAACCAATTAAATCTGAAAGACCAATATTCTTTCCAATAACAAAACCTTCTGCTTGATA
>JAQVRT010000058.1 GCA_028700905.1 Candidatus Iainarchaeum sp.
GATTGGATTCTACGGTGCATTCCACCGGACAGGACCCGGTCCGCACAAATGCCGACTGCACCGCATCCATAAGCCTGGAAAGAGTTCTGTTTGACAGTAGGGTAGGGGTCCCTCCTCCGATGTATACGGTGCTTATCGGCATATCCGGTCCGAAATCTATCTCTTTCTGCAGTTTTTTCAGGTATTTTCTGTGGGTCTCGTCGTTTGATCCCGTGAAGGAGCAAAAATCGCAGTAGGCGCATTTTTTCCTGCAGAAGGGGATATGTACGTACAGGCCGGCCGCGGTCATGAGTTAATATACGTCATCAATCCGCCGAGGAGGCCGAATTGGACCGTTATGAGCAGTTTTTCGGTGCCAGAAAAAGGAATGCCGACAAAGTGCGCGAAAGCCCAGACCGCGATCCCCGCCGCAAGTCCGGCCGCGAGTCCCGAGAGTTTGTATTTCGGGAGCGGTGTTTTTCTTGATTCAAAACGCTTTTCGATCCGGTCCGCTGCCCTGTCTTCAAAAGAGAGGATGTTCCTGAACGCTCTGCGCGCGAGCTCGCGCATGTACTGGCTTGAATCCTGGGGCCTTTTTTTGTCTTCAGCCATATGCTCTTTTTTCTCCCGATATAGTCTCGACAGAAAAAATAAAAAATTTCACTTCATCTTTAAAACGGAAAGAAAAGCTTCCTGCGGGATGTCCACCCTGCCGACCCTTTTCATCCTTTTCTTGCCTTCTTTCTGTTTTTCAAGCAGCTTGCGTTTTCTGCTGACGTCGCCGCCGTAGCATTTTGCCGTTACGTCCTTTCTCGTCGCCTTTACCGTCTCGCGCGCGATTATCTTGCTGCCGATCGCCGCCTGTATGGGCACCTCGAACATCTGTCTGGGTATAACGCCCCGAAGTTTTTCGACTATCTTTCTTCCCTGGAAGTAGGCGTTATCCCTCGGGACGATCATGGACAAGGCATCTACGGGCTCGTCATTGATCAGTATGTCCAGCTTGGCCAGATGCGCTTCCCTGTATCCGGAAAACTCGTAATCCATAGAAGCGTACCCCTGGGATACGGACTTGAGCATATCATAGAACTCCGTGACGATCTCTGCAAGAGGGAACTCGTATGTGAGCATTACGTGGCTCATGTCCAGATATTCCATGTTCAGGTAGGTGCCTCTTTTTTCCGAGGCAAGGGTCATTATTGAGCCTACATAGCGCTCCGGGCAAAGGAGTGTGACCTTGTAATAAGGCTCTTCTATGGAGTGGACCCTTGACATGTCCGGGAGTTTGGACGGATTGTCGATGAACAGGCTTTTTTTGTCGTTGAGGTTTATTTTGTATACGACGTTGGGGGCCGTGGCAATAAGCGACAGCTTGTATTCTCTCTCCAGCCTTTCCTGGATTATTTCAAAGTGTAAAAGTCCGAGGAACCCGCAGCGGAAGCCGAACCCGAGGGCAAGCGACGTCTCCGGCTCAAAGAACAGGGATGCGTCGTTCAGGGACAGCTTGTCCAGAGCGTCCTTGAGCTGCGTGTATTCATCCCCGTCGATAGGGTACAGCCCGCAAAACACCATCGGCTTTGCTTTTTTGTATCCCGGGAGCGCATTTTTTGACGGGTTCTTAGCGCTGGTTATCGTATCCCCGACATGCGCGTCGCGCACGTCCTTGATATTGGCTATGATATAGCCTACTTCGCCTGCGCTCAGGTCCTGCGACGGTACCAGACCCAATTTAAAGATCCCGGTCTCTATGACCTCAAATTCTGTCCCGGCACCCATCATCCTGATCTTTTCTCCGGCGCGGACCTTGCCGTTAACTATCCTGGTGTATATCACTACTCCGCGGTAGATATCATAGTGCGAGTCAAAAATAAGGGCCTGCAACGGCGCTGACGGGTCTCCCTCGGGAGGAGGAACCCGCTCGATTATCGCGTTGAGCACTTCTTCGATCCCCATCCCGCTTTTGGCGCTTGCATGCACTATCTCAGACTCCTTTATCCCGAAGACATGGTCCAGTTCCTGGGCCACCATCTTGGGATCGGCGCTGGGCAGGTCGATCTTGTTTATGACCGGGATTATCTTAAGGTCGTTGTTTATAGCGAGATAGGCATTGGCCAGAGTCTGTGCCTCTATTCCCTGCGCGGCGTCCACCACGAGCAGAGCTCCCTCGCAGGCGGCAAGAGCGCGCGAAACTTCATAGCCGAAATCAACATGTCCCGGCGTGTCTATAAGGTTAAGGATATAGCCTTTGTAATCGATGCGGATGGCCTTTGCTTTTATTGTGACGCCGCGCTCTCTTTCCAGGTCCATGCTGTCCAGTATCTGCTCTTTCATAAGCCGCTTTTCGATAGTTCCGGTATGTTCGAGGAGCCTGTCGGCAAGCGTGGATTTGCCGTGGTCTATATGCGCGACTATAGAAAAATTCCTGATGTTAGAGGACATTACGCCTTAATTATAGCCTGTGAGAGCCTGGTTTTGTGAATGGGTGGGATTTTGGCAGAGTGACAGCGGCGTCCCTGCTCTGCAGGGCCTCGTTCAAAGCGGATGTGATCCTGGAAGTCTTGGCCTTGCCGGCGCTCCCCCTTATCCGCAAGCCGGCTTTTACTGATACATAATTATTTCCCGAGGCGTCGGACTTCTTTTCTATCCGGCAATCGGAGATGTCCGCGCCTTCAAGGTAAAGAACCCTTGCCGCAGCTCCAATTGCGCGTGAAGCCGGCAGGAGCGATGTGGCCTTTACTTCGACGTATCTGCCTTCAAGACGGTTCTCGGCATTCAGAGAACTTCCCGCATTCCTGATCTTATCAAAGAGCATGCCTGCCTGCTTGGCGGACAGATGATCTGCAGATATCTTTATGAACATATCTTCCCTGCTGTTCCATATCGACAGCGAGCTGACCGCTATTCCGCTTTCCAGAAATATGTTCACCAGCAATCTTGTGAACGCAGGGTTGCGATAGCCGAAACAAATATCGTTTTGCTTTTTGTCCTCCAGGACGAAGACCATCGAGGACGTTAGGCTCTCTGTCAGCCCTTTGTGCCCAGCCCCCAGCTCTTCCGCTATCTCCCCCATGTCTATCAGTCCGAGTTTTTCTGAACAGTGGGGTTGCAATAATAGATGCTGGGCTTTTATCTTGCGCGCCATAGTTTCGGATCTGAACATGCGCTGCGCTTCTTCCGAGACCAGCCTTTCAAAGATATTGTTCCCTTTTTCCCTGAGCTCTTTTTGGTCGAGCCATTTTTCGGTCATAAAGGCCGCGCGGATAGCTTTTCTTGCCTCAAGCGTTCCGGCCAATTCCGCCCTTTGTTCCGACGGCCTGACTTTTGAGCTGGTCACTACGCTCAGCATGTCCCCGTTGCGAAAGCTTGTACCGGGAGTGCATTCCTCTTCACTGCAGGCTTTGCTGTCCCTCCTCCAGAACTGCGCGCCCCGTAGCGCCCACTGCTGGTCTATGGCAAAAGCCAGATCGATCTCTTTTAATTCCCTGTTGGCAAGTGCCTCGACCTCAAAAGGCCCTTTTATCTTTTCCCCAAATGAGAATCCGTAGCTTTTTTTCCCGAGATCTTGGGCGATCTCAGCGAACTTTTCCGTTATGTTCCTTGCAAAGGCTGAATCCCGGCTTTTCACTCTTCCCGTCTTATAGCCGGAATGCGCCGCTCCGCCCCAGACAGCCCAGTCATGCATTCCGCAGGTCTGAGTCTGTATCTCTATCGGAATTTCCCGGTCGTCGACACGGCACAAAAATGACCGCTGCAGCGACTGGTATCCGTTGAGCTTTGGCCTCTCGAGATAGTTGTCAAATGTCCCGAGTATCTCTTCCCAGCCCAATTCTTCCGCCATGGCCCCGATCACGGCATGGACTTGATATACCGCGTCCTTTGCCGTCCTGTATTGAGAGCTTGCCTTCCTTAGGGCTTCATCGCTGATCGTTCCGAGGTTTCTTTGTTCTTCCAGGGATTCAAGCGAGGCTATGTTGTCGCAGATGTCGCCCATATTGACCGTCACCCTGAAACCCAGGATGTCCTTGACGTTTTCCGGGCCTTTGTCCGTCATTTTTTTTCCGACGCTTGATACGGTCTTTACTCTTGAGCTGACAGAAAAATCGGGAATGATGCCTTTAAGAGATTCAGCCCGTCCTTTGAGATAGCGTTTGGGTATGCCCGATTCCAGAAGCCTCTGGATCCTGCCTTTTTGAATATGCATTTCCTTCCGCATGCTCGCGGTCCCGAAATAGGAAAAAGATATGTCCTGGAAGCTTTCCGGCTCGAGGATCTCAAGGCAGGCATCGAACATGTCCCCGGCCTGATGTGACAGATTCAGTTCTCTAAGAAGGTTAGCTGTAGACAT
>JAQVRT010000059.1 GCA_028700905.1 Candidatus Iainarchaeum sp.
TATAATTGTAACTATTATTGTTGTATGGGTTACTATGAGACTTTCAGTTTTTTCTGAAAAAACAAGTGAACTTGCAGACAAAATTGTTTCAAATGCAAAAAAACCATTAAAAAAGAAAAAATAATTTTTATTTAAAATAGATGAAAAATTCTTTTTTTAAAAATATTTAATTTTAGATTTTTTCATTTATTGTTTTTTCTTGATAATCTATTTTTAGTTCTTTTAAAGTTTCAAGTCCAAATTTGCCTATCAAATTAATAAATTTATCTGGATTATTTTTAATATCATTTACACTTCTTATATTATTATTAAATAATCTTCTTGCTCTAACTCTTCCAATGTTTTTAAGTTCAACTAAAGATACTAGTTCTTGTTTAATTCCATACTTAATTCTTAAAAGAAGATTTGAATATTCTCTTATAGTTATTATGCTTGCTTGTGTGTGTTTTAAAAGTTCTATTGTTGAATGACAGATCCATTCTGCTCTAGATACTAAATCTCTAATTTGTCCTGGTGTTGTGTTGTATTCATCAATAATATAATTTTCTTCTTTTTCTTCAATCCAGTCAGCTATAAGTTTTGTAAGATATATTTTTTGTAATAGATAAATATCTTCATAATCAAAAAATATATTTTGTCTAATCTCGTCAAAAATAGTGAATATTTCATTTTCTTTTTCTTGTTTATATTTTATATATGGGTACATTTCAGTTGTGTTTGAAACTGTAAATATTTTTTCCATTATTTTTGTATCTTTATTTTTTTTAAGTTCTAAATCTTTTAAAATATTATTTGCAGATAATGGATCAATATAAAGATAACATACTTTCTTTCCCAAAGGTGTTATTAAAAAACCATTTTCTTTTTCATCTAAAAAACCATATTCATAAAATTCAGAAACTATGTCTTGTATATTTTTTCTAATTTCATGATTGTCTCCATATGTAAAATAATAAAATGTTTTTGATAAATAATTAATTAATTCTTCAATACTTTTAAGTTCGTTAACAAGAATCATAGAAAGTAAATGCCCTCTTAAAATATTTATTTTAGAAAGTTGTGAATCTATGTTTGAAGGACCCGAAATAATATATGTGTTATATATTTTAGGAATATCTCCTTCTTTATTTACAACACAAATGGCTTCTCCTTTTTTATCATATTTTGGTCTTCCAGCTCTTCCTGCCATTTGTTGAAATTCATTGACTGGTATTGGAACCATTGATCCTTCTGAAAATCTAAACACACTATTAATAACCACTCTATATGCAGGCAAGTTAATCCCTGCAGCAAGTGTTGGTGTTGCAAAAATCGCTTTAATATTTCCTTTTTTAAAATTATTTTCAACAACCTCTCTTTGTTTATAAACAAGCCCAGCATGATGAAAAGCAGAACCCATTAAAAGAGAAAGAGAAAGTTCTTCACATTGTTTTGTAGGGTTTTCTAAAGATTCAAGAGCTTCTTTTGAAACTTGTCTTAATTTTTTATATTCTTCTGGAGTTATATGGTTTGATATTATTTTGCCATATTTTTTTGCAAAAGACATTGCATTTTTTCTTGATGCACAAAAAACAATAATTTGTTTCTCTTTATTTAATGTGTCTTTAATAATTGACCCTAGATTTATGTTTTTTACAGCAAGAGAAGTTAAATCTTCTTTTCTATCTTCAAAATAGATATTATCATTATAAAAAACTCCTGTTTCAAGTGGTACTGGACGATAATTACTTAAAACTAGTTTTGCAGAAAGCCAATCAGCTATTTCTTTTGAATTTTTTATAGTTGCAGAAAGTCCTAAAATAGTAATTTCTTTATAACTATGTTTTAATTGTGTAATTACAACTTCTAAAGTAGATCCTCTGTTTGAGCCAAGTTCATGTATTTCATCAATTGTTAAAAGTCCTACATTTTTAAACCAAGATGGTTGATGTCTTAAAATTGAATCAAATTTTTCATATGTTAAAAACAAAACATCGTATTGTTCTAAATATTTATTACTTGAATCTAAATCTCCTGTTGAAAGTCCAACTTTAATATTAAATTCTTTTGAAAATTTTCTTTTAGTTTCAAGATAATGTTCTGTTGTTAATGCTTTTAGAGGGGAGATGTATATTGCTTTTTTTTTCTTATTTAATAAGCAATCAAGCATATACATTTCAAATACTGTTGTTTTACCTGATGCAGTTGGTGTTGTTATGAGTGTATTCTCTCCTATGTTTTCTTTTGCTAAGACTTGCATAGGGTTAAGTTTTTCATAATTGTTAATCTTTAAGATTTTTTGAATAATTTCTTCTTTTGATTCCATGTTTGTTTTTCTTTTTCTTTTTTATATATTACTGTAGAGAAGATAATATAATACTTCTTTTTGGTTGTAAAAATAATGTTTTAAAAAGGTTATGTTTAGAATATATTTATGAAGAAAGTAAGTAATATTTCTAAAATAGATGAATCTAGGCTTGCTATTGTTTTTAAGACTTATGAAAATAAAAGCCTGTCTTTATCAGAGGCTGCGGATATTGCAGGTATATCTTATAAAGATTTCTTAGATAAAATGGTTGAAAATAATATAAAGGTTGATTTTTCAAGTATTGGAAAAGATATTGATTATTTTGTTAAAAAAACAAAATAGGCTTTCTTTTTTTAATATTTTTCTTTGTTTTATCTAAAATTTATTCTTTTTTAAACTATTATCTCTTTTAATTATCTTTATAAATATATTGTTTGGGCTTACTTAGCAATGTCAGTGCCAATAATTTAGCTTTTTTTGGCATTGTTGGTGCCAACCTTTAAAAACATTTCTGTCCTTTAATTATATTGATAGTTATGAATTATTTTAACCTATTAGAAATTATAAAGGATCAAAAGAGTTATTTTGAATCTTTCTTAAAAAACAATCAAAATATTACTAGAAATATAAATTTTAATAAATATATAACCTCAAAAGAAATTATAGTTATCACTGGATCAAGAAGGTCAGGAAAATCTTATTTGTTATTGCAATTTAAAGAAAAAATTAAAAGAGGTTCTTATGTAAATTTTGAAGATGATAGATTTATTAATTTTACAGAGAATGATTTTAATAATCTTTTAAAAGCAATATATGAAGTTTATGGAGAAGACAATAACACCTTTTTTTTTGATGAAATCCAAAATATACCTCATTGGGAGATTTTTGTAAGAAGATTATATAATTATAAATATAAAGTATTTATAACAGGTTCAAATGCAAATTTATTATCTTCAGAGCTTGGAACAAAACTTACAGGCAGGCATTTAGATATTACTTTATTACCTTTTTCCTTTATAGAATATTTAAAATATTATAACGTAGATTATAATAAAAATTATAATTTAAAAGAAAAATCAAAGATATTAAGATATTTTGATAAATATCTTTTAGAAGGTTCTTATCCTCAATTTTTAGAAGAAGATAATCCAGATATAATTAGAAATATCTATTCAGATGCTATATATAAAGACCTACAACCAAGATATTCAATAGATAATATTAATGATTTAAAAGAAACTTTATTGTATTTATCTTCATCTTTAGCATCTCCTATAAGTTATAATAATGTGGCTAAATCTCTAAAAATAAAATCCCATCATACTATAAAAAAATATATTTCTTCTTTAGAATCTGTTTATTTAGTGTTTTTAATAAATAGATATTTTGAATCTAATAAAAAAATATTACAATCTTATAAAAAAATATATTTTATAGATAATGGTTTAAGAAATATATTAACTTTCCAAAGATATCAAGATAAAGAGCATTTACTTGAAAATATTGTTTTTTTAGAATTGATTAGAAGAGGAAAAGAAATTACTTATTTTAATGAAGATAATTCTGAATGTGATTTTATTGCTAAAGATAAATCTTTTGAAAATTATCAAGTTTGTTTTGAGTTAAATGATAATAATAAAGATAGGGAAGTTAAAGGATTAGTTTTCGCTATGGATTTTTTTAAATTAAAGATAGGATATATATTAACTTATGATCAAGAAGATGAGTTTAAGATAGATAATAAAGTAATTAAAGTAATTTCTGTTTGGAAATGGTTGTTAGAATAAGTTTTTATAATTTCTTTAATATCTTAAAAATTAATAAATAATTTACCGTCACGTTGGAAAGCTACATAAAAACAAATCTTTTTAAGCAATTCGGTTCATAATTATATTATATAAAAAATCTACTTTTATAAATTTCCTATTTTTATTCGGCAGTTTTAATTATTTAAAAACAGTAATAGATAGGTTATTGATTTTTAGTTTCTATGATTAGAAGACAAGAGGTTAATTAACATGATAAAGACAA
>JAQVRT010000060.1 GCA_028700905.1 Candidatus Iainarchaeum sp.
CATTTTTGTCCAAAGCCATATTTTAAAAACTCTAATTAACTATATTATATATTATTTATAACCCTTAAGTTTTAAAAAGAATAACTATTTATATCTTTTACATATATAATATATTGTTATGATTTTTAATAACTATTAAACTTTGATAAAATATGTCTGTAGAGAAATATAAAGCAACAAATAATAAAGATTTATTTAATGAAGTAGAGTCTTCTAATAGAAAATATGTTAATGAAGATACTATTAAAGATATTGAAGAAAAATTAAAACAATCAAGAGAAGAACATCCTTTAGAAGATGTAGAAGATTTTTCTGAATCTGAAGATTTAGAAGATGATAATGTAGAAGTCGCTTCTGATTTAGAAGAAAACTTAGAAGATGATACTGTAGAAGAAAACTCTGAAGATAATAATTTAGAAGATGATAATGTAGAAAAAGACCTAAAAGAAATAGATTCTAAAGAATCAGATTTAAAAGAAGATTTTACTAAAAACTCAAATATATCAAAAGAAATTACTAAAGATAAAGATATACCTGATAAAAGCTTAGAAATTATAATTAAACCTCAACTTAAATTCTTAGAAGACTTACAAGACCCTAAAGTAGTTTATTTAGGTAGAAAAAAATCTGTTTTAAAACAATATGGAAAGATAGCTACAGCATATATTGGAAAAGTTGCTGAAAATCAACAAGAAGGCAAACAAGTACATGTTGACGGTCTAAATCCGCACGTAATTTTCTTAGATGGTGCTAGAGGAACAGGTAAGAGTTATCTTTTAGGGGTAATTGCAGAAGAGCTTGCAAGAACAAACCCATATATAGGACAAATAGTAATTGATCCTGTTGGTGTTTTCTGGTCAATGAAATTTCCAAACAGAGATTCAAAAGAATTAAAAATTTTAGAAGAATGGGGTTTAAAGGCAGAAGGTCTTAAAAACCTAAAAGTCTTTGTTCCAGAAGGTATAGTTTCTCAAGTTTCAAAAGATACTTATGATGATACTTTTTCAATGTTTCCTTCTCTTTTAACTCCAGAAGATTGGTGTTTAACTTTTGGTATTGAAAGATTTTCTCCATCAGGCTTACTTTTAGAAAAAACTTTAGAGTCTGTAAAGAAAGGATATATAACAGGTGGAACAAAAGATGTTCCTGATGTTAAAAAAATATCAGCAAAAGGAAATCATTTTACTTTAGAAGATATTATTAACTGTCTTCAAAACAATTCTGAATTTCAATCTTCCCAAAAAGGTTATAAACCAGATTCTATAAGAGCTTTAGTTTCAAGATTTGAAGCTGCAAGATCTTGGGGTATATTTTCAGATTCTGGAACTCCTCTTTCAAAACTTTCAAGAGAAAATCAATTAACTGTTCTTGATACTTCTTTTTTAGATGAAAATATAACTGCTTTAGTTATTGGTATTTTAGCTAGAAGAATTCTTTCTGCAAGAAAACTTCTTGCAAGACAAGAAGCTGTTAAAAAATATGGTGATTCAACACAAAAAGCAGAAGAACTTTTAGAAATTGAAATTCCTCCTACATGGATGTATATTGATGAAGCACACACTTTAATTCCTTCTGGAAATTCTCAAACACCTGCAACTGCAGGAATTATAGAGTATGTTAAGCAAGGAAGAAGACCTGGTTGTTCTTTAGTCTTTGCAACACAGCAACCTTCTGCAATAAACACTAAAGTTTTATCACAGGTAGATATATTAATCTCAAATAAATTAGTTTTTAATGATGATATTTCTGCAATTCAAAAAAGAATGCCTGCAATAATACCAAAGCAATATAAAGAACCAAATTTTATAAAGACTTTACCTTTTGCAACTGCTCTTGTAGGAGATAGATCAGAAGAAACTTCTAGAGCTTTTATTTTAAGAGCTGCACCAAGAAGATCTCAACATGAAGGTCGTGATGCAGAAACAATTAGAGAGATTCCTAAAAAAAATAAATCTGAAGTTTTAGAAATTGCTTTTAAAATGGTTTATGAAAAATTAGAAAAAACAAAAGAAATTAAAGTGTCTTTTGCAAAAGATATTTTAGATGTTATAAATATTAAATATAGAGGAACTGTTGAATATGATGAACTTTTAGAAAAACTTTTAGAAAAAAATGTTTTACTTAAAGAAGATCTTCTATATCTTAATGAAAATTTTTTCAAAGAATATAATCAAGAAGAAAAATTAGTTTCTGATGATTCTGAAAATACAGATGAAATAAATTCTTTAGATGAAAATGATCTTGAAAATATTGAAGAAAATATTGAAAATGTTAAAAGTAGTGTTTCAAAAGTAAAAGTAAGAAATACTATTGCAGAAAGAATTTCTAAAGCAAATATTGAAGAAATTGCAAATCAAAATATTAAAAAATCTTTATTATTTAAACCAAAAGAAGAAATTTTAAATATTGTTTTAAAATATAGAACAATTTATAAAATAAGTTATAATGTTTATGACTTGCAAGATTCTTTTAAAACAAATACTTGTTTTGTGGATTCTGTAACTGGTGAGTTTATACATTTTTTAAATGGTGAGTTTAAGATTTCTTCTGGTCTTAATGTTTTAGATAAAATTAATGAAGATTATTTAGAGATTCTTTATCTTTTAAATAAACAACACACTTTGTTTTCTTTAAATCAAGAAACAGATATTGAAGAAAAAGATTTAATTGAAATGATTGATTCTTTTAAAGAATTAAATTTAATTACTGTTAAAAATAATTCTGGTATAGATGTTTATAAAATAGATTCAAAAGTATTTGATATCCCTTTTAATCCTACAATTAAAGTTCTTTCATCTTTAGATGTTTTACCTTTAAAAAAACAAGATGTTGAATTTTTAGAGTCAATTAATTATTCTTTAAATGTTGTTCAAGATAATTTAAAGAAATTATGGGGTGAAATTGAATTTACTTCTCTTCAAGAAATATATTGGCCAATTTGGCAAATAACTTATAATAATAAAGAAGGAAATAGAATTTTAAAAGTAGATGCTGTAACAGGCAAAAAAATGTGATAAATTATGGTTTTAACAGAAAAAGATTTTATACAAGATACATGCAAAGCAACACCAGGATTTGAATATTATCCAAAGAAGTTTTTAGAATTAAATGTTTCAAAATTAATTCCTATATTAAAAGAAAATGATTTTTATATATCTAAAGATAATTCTCCTTTTTATCTTCATGTAAAAAAAAAAGAATTAGAAGCATCTATTTTTTCATCAGCTAAGATAATTATTAAGAATACAAGTGTTGAAGAAGATGCTAGTTTATTTTTACTTGACATTTTAGTTTGTTTAAATAAAGTTATGGAATAATTTTTTTTAAAATTTTTTCCATTCTTTCAATAACTTCTCTTTTTTCTTTTCTTTCAATATATTTTTTATGTCTTTTAATTATTTCTTTTCTAGCAGCTTCTTTAATTTTCTCTTCATTAACTATTGCTTTTTTAACAGTATTAATTCCCATGTCTGTAGGAGATTTATAATCATGCATTTTATTTTTTTTAGAAATAATTTTGTTAATTATTTTTTTTAATATTTTATAGTTTTCAATATCTCTATTATAGTTAATAGCTGTAATTCCATATGCTTTTTTATGATAAGGGTCAATAATATTTTTATCTCCAATATCTGCTGTTGCAGCTTCATATGCAAGATTAATAGGATGATTTAAAGGAAGATTAAATACTGGGAAAGTTTCAGATTTAAAATATCCTGAATTAATTTTATTTTTTGAATCTAAAAATATTTGTGCTAAACAAATCCCCATTTTTCCTGAATTTGCAACCGCGCCAATTACAACATTTATTTTTTTATTTGTTTGGATATATGGTTGTTCAATAAATCCTTTTTTTCCTAATATTTCATCTAAATCATTTGGATAGTCTTTAATTGTTTTTGAGAAATAAACTTTTATGTTTTTCTTTTTCATTTCTTTTTCTAGTATTTTTCCAGAATTTTCATTTTTATATCTTGTTATTACTATATCAATTTTTTCAAATTTTTTATGTAATTTTTTAATTTCATCTAATACTAATTTTCTAAATTCTAGATTACTATTATAATCTCTTCCATTTTCTAGATGTTTTGAATAAATACAATATATTATTCCTACATCTTTTTTAATTTTTTCAAGAATCTTTACTTTTGTATCTTTTTTATAATCTATTAATACTCTATTTGCATGATAGTCTCTTAAAAGATGTCCTCCAAACTCAATATAGACTTTATCAAAGTTTTTAATTCTTTTTTTAATTTCATTTACTTGTAATTG
>JAQVRT010000009.1 GCA_028700905.1 Candidatus Iainarchaeum sp.
ATCAATATATTTCCCTCTTAACAATTCTTTTCCTTCTTGGGTTAATATTTTTTCATAGTTGTCCACTTGATATCCTGTAACACTTAATTGTCTTTCTTCTTTTGAAAATTTAGATATTGTTTGTGAATTTAAATATCCTGTTGCAAAATCAACTTCTCCAATTCTTTCAATTTCTTTAACATCATCTAAAGTTAATCCTTTATTTGAACCTTGTCCCATCATAGAATATTTTGATGAAATTGTTATTTTTTGTGCACCAGTTTTTGAGAATTCTTCAGTTATCCCTGATTTTAAACCTTCTGAAAGAGACATTAATGAAACTATTGCAATTACACCTACAATTATACCAATGATTGTTAAATAACTTCTAAGTTTTCTTCTTCTTAGGTTCATTATTACAAAAGGTATTATTTTTTTCATGTTTTATCTTTTATTTTTTTTCTATTCTGGTTTGTTTTTTTTATCTTCTATTATTTTACCATCTTTTAAAGTAATTATTCTCTTTGCATTTTTTGCAACATTTAAATCATGTGTAATAATTATTATTGTTTTTCCAATATTATTTAATTTTTTAAAAAGATTAATTATTTCTTTTGAAGATTTAGAATCAAGTGCACCTGTAGGTTCATCTCCTAAAATTATTTCAGGATCATTTGCTAGAGCTCTTGCAATTGCAACTCTTTGTTGTTGACCTCCAGAAAGCTCTGTTTGTTTGTGATTTATTCTATCTTGAAGTCCTACAATTTCAAGCAAATTTATACATCTTTTATTATATTCTTCTTCAGTTTCATCGTTTTCTTGAAAAAGAATAGGTAATCTTACATTTTCAAAAGCAGTTAATGTTGAGATTAAATAAAAATCTTGAAAAACAAAACCAATTGTTTTTCCTCTAAGATTTGAAAGTTGATTTTCTGAAAATTTATTTAATTTTTGTTTTTTAATATAAATTTCTCCTTTTGATGGAAGATCAAGAGCTCCAATTAAATGCATCATTGTTGATTTTCCTGAACCTGACGCGCCCATAATTGCAACAAATTCTTTTGGATATATTTCTAATGAGACATCATTTACAGCTTTAACTTCAACATCTCCCATCTTGTATATTTTAGATACATTCTTAAGTTCTACAATTGGTTTATCTTTCATGTTTATTCTTTCTTTTAAGTATAAAAATAGTATATATTATATGTATCTATATCATTATAAATATTTTGGTACTTAATTATTAAGTAAGAATTTTTAAAGGTGAAATGATATTATGTTAGATCAAATTTTTTTAGGAAATACAGTTAAAGATTATTTATGGTTTTTGTTTTTTATATTGTTAGGGTTTATTGTAAGTGGAATAATAGTCTTTATAAGTAAACGTTTTTTAACAAGATTATCAAACTTTACAAAAAATAAAGTTGATGATATTATTTCAAGAATATTATCAAAACCTTTACCTTTTAAGATTGTTATTTTAACAATATTTTTTAATATTGGTTTTGCAAGATTATCTGTTTCTGCATGGTGGGATACTGCAATTAAGCAAGTATCTTTTTTAATCTATGTTTTAGCAGTTACTTTATTTTTAATAAAATTTTTCATAGGTCTTATTGAAGAATATTTTGAAACTTATGCTGAAAAAACAGATTCTAAATATGATGATCAATTAATCCCTTTATTAAAATCTTTAATAAAAATATTTTTGTTTATTATAGCAGTTCTTTTAGTTTTATCAAATTTTGGATATAATATAAGTGCTTTACTTGCAGGTCTTGGAATTGGTGGTCTTGCACTTGCAATGGCATCTAAAGATATTGTTGAAAATTTCTTAGCGGGAATTGTTATATTTATTGAAAAACCATTTAAGATAGATGATGTATTAACTACAAAAGATGGAGCTGGTACTGTTGAAGAAATTGGTATCAGATCAACAAAGGTAAGAACTTTTGATAATACATTAATTGTGGTTCCAAATAGAGAATTATCTTCTTTTGCTGTTGAAAATATTTCTCAAAGAAGAGCAAGAAAAGAAAATTTTACTCTTGGTTTAACTTACGGTACTTCTTTAAAGAAAATGGAAGAGGGTAAGAAAATTGTTACAAACATTTTAAATAAAAATAAAAATGTTGAAAAAGATTCTTTTTATGTAACTTTTGAGTCTTTTGGAGATTTTTCATTAAATATAAGAGTTATTTACTGGATTCCTGGAAATTATGATGTTTATATGAAAACAAAAGATGAAGTAAATACTGCAATTAAAAAAGAATTTGAAAAAGCAAAAATTGACTTTGCATTACCAACACAAACAATTGAGCTTAAAAAATAAATTTATGAGCTTTAAAATAGAGGTTCCTGAAAAAACTTTTCAGGACCCTAATGATTTCTATACTGAAGATGAATCAAATAGATATAATCAAAGCAGTGGAATGAAAAAAACACAAGAAGAGTTAACTGAAATTGCACTATCTTTATCTTCTCCTTTCTCAAATAACCTCTCTTTATCTGTTTTAGACATAGGGTGTGGAACTGGTTTTTCTTTAGAATATTTAAAAACTAAAGGTTATTTGTCTTTAAAAGGAATTGATCCTTCAAGAGAAATGATTAAAATTGCAAAATCTAAAAAATTAGATGTAAAGATTGGTGGGTTTCAAGATTTATCTAAAATTTATGAAAAATATGACTTAATTCTTTCAATTTCTGCACTTCAGTGGGTAATTTCAAATAAATCTGAAATTGAAATTAAAAATATTATTAAAAAAATTGCAAAAGATCTTAAAAAAATATTAAAAGAAGATGGAATTTCTATTTTTCAATTTTATCCTGATTCTGAATTTGTTTTTCAGACTGTTTTTAATGCTTTTAAAAGGTTATTTATAAATACTGAGATGTTCATTTATAATTCTGATTCTTTAAAAAAAAGAAAATTTTTTCTAATTATTAAATCATAAGTTTTTTTTGTTTTTTTAAAAAGAAATGTTTATAAATATAATATACAACATATAATAGTAAATTTAGTATTTAAATTTAAGAAATTTTTACAAATCAACACAGTTATTTCCTAAACTTTTCAAAATTTCTTTAAAATTATTAAATAATTGTATATGAGGTTAAGAATAATTATGACAGAAAAGAAAAAAAGAAATAGATACTTGAAACTAAGTATTTTAGGTGTTCTATTAATTGCTATTGCTTTTTTAGCAACTGCATATGTTAGTGGTAAAACTGTTGTTGAAGATGAGATTTATTTCCAATGGGTATCTCACACAGAATATTGGAGAGAAGATTATGGTTCAACTATTGTAAGATTATCAGACTATAAAGGTAATCCTTATCCAATAGATGAATGTAGAGTAACAATTTTATACCCAGACAAATCTGTTTTTATTGATGATCAGCCAATGTATGAATCAAATATCGCAGGTAACTGGTATAGAACAGATTATTTAGGTGGTGCTCCTTTAGGTACTTATGAACAAGAAGTAACTTGTAGAAGTGGAGCAACAATTGTTAAAAGTTCACAATCTTTCCACTTAAATCCTGCACTTGAACAAGTAAGTGTATTAACAGAAAAATCAGATAATTTAGATTTAAGACTTGCAGATGTTAATGTTTCTGTTTCTGGTCAAATTTCTGAAACTGGAGAATACATTACAACAAATTTAACAAACATGAATACTTCTTTAAATGATTTACTTGCAGATGTTAATGGAACTCTTGCAAATCAATTACAAGAAGGAATTGTAACATTACAAACTGATCTTTCAGGTGTTGATCTTTCTTTAACAGGTACAATTTCATCAACTGGTAAAGAAATTCAAACAAGTTTAACAAATGTTAATACAAATTTAAAAAGTCTTTTAACAAATGTTAATTCTGATATTTTAGATCAAATGGATACAAATTTTGATTCTTTAAATGCAAATTTAAATAATGTTAATTTAAATTTAACAGGTACAATTGCATCTACTGGTGAAGAAATAAATACAAATATTGATGCAACTAACACAAATTTAACTAATCTTTTAAATTCAGTTAATTCTGGTCTTTTAGATCAAATGGATTCTGATTTTAATTCATTAAATGAAAACTTAAATGATGTTAGTTTAAATTTAACTGGAACTGTTCTTTTAACAGGAGAAGAAATTAATACAAATATTGATACTACAAACACAAATTTAACAAATCTTTTAAATTCAGTTAATTCTGGTCTTTTAGATCAAATGGAATTTGATTATAATTCTTTAACTGCAAATTTAAATGATGTTAGTTTAAATTTAACAGGTACAGTTACAGGTACAGGAGAAGAAATTAATACAAATATTAATACTTCTACAACAAATATTTTAGATTTATTAAATGCAGTAAATAATAATTTATTAAATCAATTAGAAGAAGATTTTAATACTTCTCAAAATAATTTAGAAAATGTAAATTTAAGTTTAACTGCAAATTTAGAAGAAACTGGTGAAGAGATTAATACAAATTTAACAAATGTTTCAACTTCTTTAACTGGTCTTTTAAATACAGTTAATACAGATCTTTCAGATAAGATTGATTTAAAGTTTGCAGAATTGTCAGATCAACTTACAAATGTAAGTTTAAGTTTAAATGCAAATTTAGATGAGACTGGAGAAGAGATTAATACAAATATTTCTCTTTCAACAACTACTCTTTCAAATCTTTTAAACACAGTTAATACAGATCTTTCAGATAAGATTGATTTAAGATTTAATCAATTGTCTGAGCAACTTACAAATGTAAGTTTAAGTTTAAATGCAAATTTAGAAGAAACTGGAGAAGAGATTAATACAAATATTTCTCTTTCAACAACTACTCTTTCAAATCTTTTAAACACAGTTAATACAGATCTTTCAGATAAGATTGACTTAAGATTTGCAGAATTATCAAGTCAACTTGAAAATGTTAATTTATCATTAACTGCAACTGTTACAGAAACAGGTGAAGAAATAAATACAAATTTAACAAATGTTTCAACTTCTTTAACTGATCTTTTAAATGCTGTTAATGTTAATTTATCTACTGAAATTACAGATCAATTTAATAATACAAATGCATTAATTGCACAAAAGTTTTCAGATTCAAATGATTTCCTTTCAACAAGACTTGATAATTTAGAGATTTCTGTAAATGGAACTGTTGTTTCAACAGGTCAAACTTTACAAACACAGATTACAGATGTAAATGATTCTCTTTCAAGTTTAATGACAGATTTAGTTGTAAATAATATAAATGTTCAACTAGATTTAATGCTTGAAGATTTAACAAATCAATTAACATCAATTAAACAAGATACTAATTGGCTTGTTTCAAATTCAATTAATCAAGAAGACATGGATGAAATTAGAAACAGATTTTCATCAGTTGATGATAATCTTGCATTAGTTGAAAATTTCTGTGGAAATCAAGATACTAACAACAGCCCATTATGTCAAGAAGTTTATAATATTAAAACAGCTGTTGAAATAATGGATCAAACACAAGCACAAAAGTTAGAAGAAATTAATCAAACTACTTTAAGTACATGGAATCTTTTAAGTGGTGAGATTAGAACAAATATTGATTCTATCTTAACTGATGTTGGTATTATTAAAGCACAAACAACTGATATCAATGCAACTGTTCATCAAATATTAGAAAATCAAGAATCAGAAATTAATATAAGAATTATTTCTTAGAGATTCTGTTTTCTTTTAAATAAAATTATAGGTTTTGTGAAAACAAAACTTATTTTTTTTATTTTTTTTAATAAAAACGATCATAAAATGGAAAAAGGATTTAGGCATCATAATTTTAGACATTTAAATAGTTCTAATAAAAAAATTGTTTTTTATATAGTCATAGGTATTTTAGTTATTGGTTTAATTTTATTTTTAATTTTAAGTTATAGTCAAAAAAGTGCAGAACCAGGTATTAAAATGGTATCTGGAACTGAATATATTTCAGGTGAACAAGGACAAGTAATTGTTCGTCTTGAAGATACAAGAAACATACCAATAGAAGATGCAGATTGTATTCTTTCTCTTTTATATCCAGATAAATCTTATTTTTTAATTGATGTTCCTATGCTTCCAACCTCAGTTCCAGGGAATTATTATCATGCTTTTACAACTCCTCAAACACCTGGTATATACGAAGAACACATTAGATGTACTGTTGTAAGAAACGATACTCCAAGAACATTAAATATTTCTTATTCTTTCCACGTATCTCCTGGACTTAATTTAATTGTTGAAATGTCTCAATCTCAAAGAGAACAATATAATGATTTAGTTGCAAAAATTAATGCCTTAGACTCAAATGTTAGAGCTCAGATTAATTCTGTAGATATGAGATTGTATGGTATGCAAGAATATATTGATAATAATGTTATGGGTGAAATTAATACTTTAAATCAAGATGTTCAAGATATTAATATTTCTTTAAATGATTCTGTTACTGGAATTGAAGGAAGATTAAATGATACAATGCTTAATAATTTTGAAGAACTTTACAATAAGTTTAGAGCAAGTTATGATGCTATGGCAAACATCTTTGGTGGAGAATGATTATTTTTAAAATTTTTTAGATATGAAAAAAAAATTAACAAGTAATCAAAAATTAAAAAAAAAGAAAGAAATCTCTAATGGTATGGTATCTCTTCAAAGAGATCTAATTTCTAAAAAATTAAAAGATAAAGAAGTTTATCAAAGACTTAAAAAATCTACTGAAAATTTAAAAATAAATGATAAGTCTGGAAGATATTTTTTAAATAGAAAATTTAAAGATTATAATTTAATATTTAGTAAAATTTTAAATAATGAAATTTTTAATACTTCATCTGTTCTTAAACAAGACATTATTTCTACTTTGAGTGCTTTGGAAAGAAAATATAAAAAAAAAGAAATCAATGTTTTAGATGATGGTGCTGGAAAAGGTTATTTTTTATCAGAGCTTAAAGAAAAATGGAATTCTTTAAAAGAAAAAAAATTAGTCTCAGCAGATTTAAAAACAACCGCTGTTTCTTTAACTAAAACTTTTGATGTAAAAAACATTGATTTTAAAAAAATAGGGGATGTTCTAAATTTTATTCCTAAAAGAAAATATGATTTAATTATTTCTGTATATGGTGGTTTTCATTATACACAAGCAATCTTAAAAAAAGAAGTTCTCTTAAAATATCTTTATTCTTTAAACAAAGGAGGGGTTGCAATTTTTAGTTTTAATCCTATATTGCTTCGTTCTAATCTAGATAAAGAACATAGAGCTCAAGTTTTAATTGCATTAAAAAAAAGAGGTTTTAAAGCAGATTTTTCATATCTTCCAACTTATTTAAATAAAACTATACCTGATCTTCCTCAAGTTTATTTATTTGTTGAAAGAGTCAAATAGTTCTTTTTTAAGTTTATTGAGTTTTTATAAACATTTCTATACTTATAATATATATTAAATAATATATTTTAAATAATTAATTAATCGAGAATACATGTATAACTATAATGACTTTGAAAAAAAATGGCAAAATAAATGGAAAGAAGAAAATATAGGTGTTTCAAATAGAGATGAGACAAAACCTAAATTTTTTTTAATATGGGCATACTTAACTGTATCTGGTTTCCATCATGTAGGGCATATGAGAGGATATTCTTATGCTGATGCAGTTTGTAGATTTAAAAGAATGCAAGGATATAATGTTTTACTTTCAGCAGGTGGACATGCTTCTGGAAATGGTGCTGTTTCAAAGGCTTTAAAAGTTAAAGAAAATGATTCTGATACAATTGATTATTATAAAAGTAAAGGATTAACAAAAGAAAATTTAGATCAAATTTCAACACCTGAAGGTTTTGTTGATTATTTTTCTCAAATGTATGTTAAAGATTATATTTCTTATGGTTATTTAGTGGATGATAGAAGATTTACTGTAACTACTTATCCTGATTATCAAAAATTTATTGAATGGCAATTTAAAAAATTAAAAGAAAAAGATTTACTTGTACAAAAACCATATTTTGCAACTGCTTGTGTTAAATGCGGTCCTGTTGCAGTTGATCCATCTGAGATGGATTTATCAAAAGGTGGAAATGCAGAAAAACAAGAATTTACAATTATTAAACTTAAGTTTGAAAAAGAGAATCAATTTATTTTAGTTGCAACCTTAAGACCAGAAACTGTTTATGGTCAAACAAACATTTGGCTTTCTCCAGAAGAAGAATATGTTAAAATAAAATCAGGAAATGAATTTTGGATAGCATCTAAAGATTTTTATGAAAAAATTAAATATCAAGTAGATAATCTTGAACTTTCTGGTCAATCTTTTAAAGGAAGTGAGCTTTTAGGTAAATATGTAACCCCTCCTATAATTAATAGAGAGATAATTATCTTACCTTCTTCTTTTTGTGATCCTAAGATAGGAACTGGTATTGTAACTTCTGTTCCTTCTGATGCACCTGCTGATTGGATGGGTCTTTATGACTTACAAAGATCAAAAGAAGAATGTGACAAATATAATTTAGATTTTGAAACTATTAAAAATATTAAACTAATACCAATAATTAAATCTAAAGATTTTGGAGATTTTCCTGCAGTTGAAATTTGTGAAAATATGAAAATTAATTCTCAAAAAGATACTGAAAAGTTAGAAATTGCAAAAAAAGAAGTTTACAAAAAAGGATATCATACAGGAGTTATGAGTGATACTTGTGATGAATATGCAGGCCTTAAAGTAGAAGTTGCAAAAGATAAAATTAAACAAAAAATGATTGATGATAATAATGCTTTTATTTTTTATGATTTATCAGAAGAAGTTCTTTGTAGATGTTCTTCTCCAGTTGTTATAAAAAGAATAGATGATCAATGGTTTATTAAATATTCAGATAAACAATTAACTGAAAAAACAATTGAATATATTAAAGAAATGTCTATTTTACCAGACTCTTTTAAAAAGAATTTGCCAAATGTTTTAAATTGGTTTGATGATAGAGCTTGTGCAAGACAAGGAACTTGGCTTGGAACAAAACTTCCTTTTGATACTTCTTATACAGTTGAACCAATATCAGATAGTACTCTTTATCCTATCTATTATTTAGTTTCACTTTATGTAAATCAAGGAAAAATAAATGTTGAACAATTAACTGAAGAATTTTTTGACTTTGTGTTTTTAGGAAAAGGTAATTCTATTGAGGTTGCAAAAAATATTTCAATGGATATTAATCTTTTAGAAAATGTAAGAAAAGATGTACTTTATTGGTATCCATTAGATATTAATCTAGGTGGTAAAGAACATCAAACAGTTCATTTTCCAACATTTTTAATGAACCATGTTGCTGTTTTTGAAAAAAATTTCTATCCTAAAGGAATTTTTGTAAATTGGTGGGTTGTTTCAAATGGTGGAAAAATTTCTAAATCTAAAGGTGGTGTTGGATCTATTGGTTCTGAAGCTGAAAAATATTCTGTAGATGCAATTAGACTTTTCTATGCAAATATTGCAAGTCCTTTTGTTGATATTACTTTTGAAGAAGAAGATTTAAAGACTTATAAACAAAGACTTGAAAGAATATTTGTGTTTATTGAAAATATAATTTCTTCAAGTGAGTTTAAAGAAGATTTAAAAGAAACTGAACTTGATAGATGGTTTGAATCTAAATTTAATCTAAGACTTCAAACAATTATTGATTCTATGGACAAAATAGAATTTAAGGCAGCTACTGATGAAATTTATTTTAATTTTTATAATGACTTTTCTTGGTATCTTAAAAGAGGAGGAATTAATAAAAATGTTATTTTTTCAATTCTTAAAAAATGGATTTTAACAATGGGTCTTTTTACTCCTCATGTTTCTGAAGAACTAAATAGTCTTTTAGGTGAGAATTTTCTTGTTGTAAAACAAACATTCCCTGAGATTGAAATTGAAAAAATTAATCTTTCTCTTGATGATAAAGAAAAAAATGTTGAAAAAATGATTAGTAACTTAAGAAATGTAATTAAATTATCTGGTCTTGAAAAAATAAATAAAATATCTTTATTTGTATCTGAATCTTGGAAATATATTTTCTATTCAGAAGTAATTGCTGAACTTGAAATTACTAAAAATGTTGGACAAATTATTTCCAAATTTATATCTAAATATCCTGATAATAAACAAGAAGTTTCAAAAGCAATTCCTAAATTATTAAAACAACCAATGTCTAAAGAAAATTTAAAAACTCAAGAAGAAGACTATAATTTTTTAATATCTATTAAAGATTTTTTAGAATTGACTTTTAATACATCTATTGAAATTATAAAAGCAGAAGAAAGTGATAATGAAAAAGCAAAAAGTGCAACTCCTGGAAAAATAGGTTTTTTAGTTGAGTAGTATTTTTTAAACAAATAAATAAACCATACAGTAGAGAATTAAAATGATTAAAAATAAATTTGTAAAAGAATATAAAGAATTAATTAAAGATTATACTTCAAATATTGAAAAATCATATGATTTAATTTTAGAAAATTATTCTAATAAATATATTTTTAAAAATATCCCTTTAGTTGAATACTCTTTAGCTATTGCTAAAAAATTAAATGTGTATGATGAAAATATCATTATTTCTTCTGTTCTTTATAATCCTTATAAATATAATTTAGATATTAAAAAGAAAGGTTTTCCTAAGATTATTAGAAAGATATCAAAAGATATTTATTTTATTAATTTTTATGAACTTATAAATAATTATTCTATTTCTCCTATTAAAATAAAAAATATGATTGTTCAATCTTTTTTTAAGATTGAAGCAATAATAATCACTTTTGGTGAAGCTTTAGTTATTTTAGATTATTTTTCTGTAATTGAAGATGTTAAATTTAAAAACAGATTTTTAGAAATTATTGAAATTGCAATTTTTCCTTTAGCTTATCAGCTTGGTATGCAAAATTTTAAAGAAGAATTTTTAACTCAATTAATGAAATTAAAATATAAAGATAGTTTTAATAAAAATTATACTGAACTTAAAAAAAGATATCCTTTAGAAAAACTTAATTCTTTAAAAGAAACTGTTATTAATCTATTAAAAAATTCAGGTCATAAGCCAATAACTTATAATTATAGATATAAAAGTCCTGGTAGTTTATTTCAGAAAATATTTATTAGAAAAGAAAAGAAATGTATTGATGAAGTTTTAGATATTTATGCATTAAGATTAATTTATAATTCTAAGAAAGAATGTTATGCTGCTTTAAAGTTTATTAAAGATAATCTAGATGTTATTGAAAATAAAGATATAAAAGTAAGAGATTTTATTAAGCATCCTAAAGAAAATGGTTATCAATCTATTCACTTAAATATTATTTTAGATGGCTTTCCTTTAGAAATACAAATAAGAACTATAGACATGCATAACAATGCTGAGTTTGGTGTATCTGCTCATTTCCACTATAAAAATATTGAATTTTCTGAAAAAGATAATCGTTTAATTAATATTTTAAAAGATAAAACATTAATTGAAAAACCAAAAGATATTTCATATGTTGATTACATTAGTGTATATACCCAGACAAATCAAGAGATTGTAATTCCTAAAAAATCAACTCTTCTAGATTTTGCATTTTCTCTTCATTCTGATTTTGCAAAATATTTTGATTATGCAGAAATTAATGAAAAAATAATTAAAGATAAGTCTCATCTTCTTAAAAATGGAGATAAGATAAAGATTATTAAATCTAAGAAAGTGACTATTAAAGAAACTGACATAGATTATTTATTTAATAAAAGAAATAAAAAGAAGTTTAATCTTATTTTAAAATAATTATTTTTTAATAATTAATGGGAGAGAAAAATCTTCTGAAATCTTTATTGCTAGGTTTTCTCCTTCTTTAGAGAAAGGCCATACAAAAAGTGTTATTTTTGGTTTTATTTTCATAAAATTATTTCCCAGAAACTATTTCTATACAGTCATTATTTTTTAATGGATGGTCTTTACCTAGAAGCATTCTTGTCTTAACATCAATTGCTTTAATAAAGTTTTTACCAAAATCTGTATGTAGTTTAAAAGCAAAATCAATTGCTTTTGAGCCAGGTGGCATTAAGAAACAGTCAGGTAAGATATTTCCATCTTTATCCCCTAGTCCTTTTGTTCCTCCTGGATATACTGCAATATATTTTAAAACTTCAAAAACAGAAGTGTCTAATATCTTCTGAACACCAGTTTCTTGATATTTTTCTAAAATATTTGTTTTTATAAATTCAAGAGCTTGTTTTTGTTTATCAGATAAATCTTCTTTCAATATTTTAAAGGAAGAATCTCCAGGAAGATATTCAATAATCTTTGCTTTTTCTGCAGCTTTTAGAGCATATTCTGATTCTGCAGAACATGGAATTATTGTAAGTTCAGGAAATTCTTCTTTCATTCTTTCAATATTTTCTTTTGCAAAAGGAAGATCTATTTTGTTTGCAGCAATAACTATAGGTTTTGAAACTTTTCTAATCTCTTTTGTAAAAAATAAAAGTTCTTCATCTGTCCATTCTGCAATATTTTTATCAACTAAATTACTTTTTTTAAGTGCTTGAAGTATTTCTTCTTCTTTTGAACCTAATGTTGCATAAAGGTATTCTTCTAAAACTCTTAAAGTTTTAATTTTTTGTACTCTTTGAACAGTTCCTATTTTTATGAAATTTCTTTTAAAAATATCAAATAACCATTTTTCAATTTCTTCAACTAAAAATTTAATTTCAAGAGATGGATTGTAACTTCCAGCTTTAACAGGTTTTCCTTCTTCATCAGTGGAACCTGATGCATCAATTACTTGTATTAAAACATCTGCTTGGTTAAGGTCAGTTAAAAACTTATTTCCAAGTCCTCTTCCTTCAGATGCGCCTGGAACTAAACCTGCAACATCAATAACATCTACTGGAAGATATCTTATGTGGTTTTTACAGTATCCTGTTCTTGGATTGCATTGTGTTTTAAAAAAAGAATCTACACAGTTATTTCTTACAAAACCAACTCCTTTATTAGGGTCAATTGTTGTGAATGGATAATTTGCAGATTCTGCATCCATTAATGTTAAAGCTCTAAAAAAAGTTGTTTTTCCTTTGTTAGGAGCACCCACAATACCTATAAGCATATAATCACCTTAATCCATATTTATAATTTTTAAATTTTTCAATTGATTTTATTTCAATTTTATTTTCTTTAATTAATTCTTTAATTAAATATCTTATTCCTTGTCTTGTTATTAAAAGTTTTTTAGATAATTCATTAATTGTTAAATTTGTTTTTAATAATTCATTTAATATAATTTTTTTATTACCTTTAACGTATCTTTTGGGTTTATTTACTCTCTTTATAAATTCTTCAATTTTATTTTGTTTATATCCTAAGTTTATTTCTGGATATTCTTTTATTAGTTTCAAGTAATCATTATAAAATTCATTTAAATTTATTGAAAGAATATATAAACAAAACATTCCGTCTTTACCTGGTTTTATTGTTGTTTTATAATTTAATTGATTACAAATATTTTGTAAGTCTTTAATTAGATTTTCATTTTTAAGACGTATTATAATTAAATTAGAGTCAATAGAACCTTCATCTATTATTATTCCAATTAAGAATGCTAATTTATGTTTCTTGTTTTTGTTAAAGATATCTTTAGGTATTCTTGCTATTTCTGATTTAAAACTATTTACATTTAAATTATATTGTTTAAATAATAAATTTGACACAACTACTGGGAAATATATTCTAGTTGTATTTTTATTATGAAAATATTTTTTTTTATATTTTAATTTTCCAAAAACCGATTCAATTTTTTTAATATATAGATTTCTATAATTTATATTAAATTGTCTATATCCAAAATATGGTTGTCTTCCTTTTCCATTTATAACTGTTCCATCACCAATATGATGTGCAATTAACATATCAAATATAGGTGAAATTTTAATTGGTAATTTTGGTTTTTCAATATAATTATATCCTCCTCTAATTTTATAGGCTATTATATTTTTTTGTAGTTTAAAAATAGATATTTTTAATAGTTTACATAAATTTAATAAAATTTCTAAATCAATAAAATATTTGTATCCTAATTTCATCTTAGCTTTAAATGTAGAGAAAGGAATTTTATAATTCATTATTAATTTTTGGTGTATATTTTTTTTTGTACTATATTTTTTTTTAATTCTTTTATTTATATCATTTAAGAACAAAGTATCTACTTTAATATTTATTTTATCTCCTAATTCCCAAATATTTATTTCATTTCTATTCATGATCTATCATTTAACATTAATTTACATTTTTCAACAACATCTATAAGCATAATTATTCACTTATATATTATAATATATAAGTCTTTTTATATCTTTTTAGTTTTTTCTATATATGTTTCAACAAAAGATATACAAAATAATATTAAAGGAATCCATCCTATAAAAACTAAAACTGGTATATTGTATAGCATATAGTGCATAAATGGAATGTTTACATACATCCATTCAAAGGAAAAAATATTTGCAACTTCATGTGTTATTACTAAAAATAAAGAACTAAGTAATAATGTGTATATTATGTGTTTTGATTTTATAAGTCTTAATAAAATAGGGGTTTTGTATTCAAGCAAAAGTGAATCTGAAAATAACCATATTGATAAAAATGGAAAAATCATTGTGTAATTAGTACCTATTTTTCCAAATATCATATAATTGATTAAAGGTATTATTAAAAAAATAAATGCTATTATTTGTAGTTTCTCTCTTAATTTATGATTTGGTTTATATTTATTATATTTTGTGTCATCTAAGTATTTTTCAAAGATTTTATAAGTTCCATAAACTAAAAGTATAAAACAAAAATTAATTATTGTATAAAGTACTATCCAATTAACTAAAGTATAATTATTCCATGACCAAATTTCAAATAATAAAACTCCGTAAAAATAATCAACAACTATTGCTGAAATTAAAGAACCTATTATGAAAAAATAGGTTGCTTTTATTTTTGATTTTTTAAACAAAAGATCAATTACTGATTCTTTTCTAAGTTTGTAATTAATAAAATCAATAATGATTAAATATCCTATACAAAAGAAAACATAAAATCTAGGTATTTTTAAAACTGTTGACATGTATATGCTACCAAATAATATAATTAATCCAATTATTGCTAAAATATTGTGATTTTTCTTTTCCATATTTAATATATTTTTAATTTGTTTAAGATATATATTAAATAGAAACATTTATATTTATTTAACCTCATATATAATTGTTTAATTATTAAACCATAAGGAGAAAAGATAATTTTGAAAATAAACTTTCTAAAAGCAAAAATTCCATTTTCAGTGTATATTATTGTTTTTTTACTTATACTTATAGCTGGTGTTTTAAATGTTATTTTTAATAAACCTTCTTCTTTTATGGAAAACAAAGATTTAGCAATAGATAAATGTATTCAAGAATGTCTTCATGCAAACACTAAAGGAATAATTTTAACAGAAGGACCTTGTCTTTCAGAAGAAATTGTTAAAGGTTGGGCTTGTGATGTGGTTAATCAACCAAAAATAAGTATTGTTGATAATAATCCTAAAAACCAATGTAAAAGTTATATTGAAAAAAATATCTCTCATCAAGTAGTAATTTCTACAAAATGTGAATTAGTTTCTGCAAAATAATTTTATGTATTAATATTTTTTTAAAATCTTAATTTTTTGAAAAATTCATCTAAGTGTTTTTATAAGTTAAGTTGTATTAAAAAACCTTTTAAAACCGTTCAAACTAAAATTAAGTAATTTTAATTGTTTTTTACTCTAAATAAAGTTTAATTTAACCTTCTTTTTTTTAATTTTAAAAAATCACTTAGGAAAAAAACAATACCTTTAAAAGCTTTGCTCTTCTAAAGATTATATTACCCACTAGGAGTTTTTTCTTAGTGAGTTAGACCGTTTAATACTTAACAAATTTTACGGAATGAAAGAAGTAGGAAATAATGCCTAATAATAACAAAAGCAAGTTTATTTGGTTAAAAAAAATGATTCTTAAATTTTAGCTAAACCAATTAGTGGATAACTTGGCTTGTGTACTGATGAAGGACGTGGCAAGCTGCGATAAGCTTGGGGTAGGTGCATGCAACCTTTGATCCCAAGATTTCCGAATTATTCACTTTATGTAAATAAGGTGAAGGGGTAACCCAGGGAATTGAAGCATCTTAGTACCTGGAGGAAAAGAAAACAATAGTGATTCTGTAAATAGAGTTGATCGAAAGCAGAAGAGAACAAACCGAATCTCTTATAGTAATATAAGAGACATGTGGGGTATGGCTTGGTTACTTCTTATATATTTAAGTTGAAGCGATCTGGAAAGATCTACCATAGAGGGTGATAGTCCCGTAAGCAGAAGATATCTGAGAAGATTTCCGATGTCCTAGAGTATTGCGCGTTGGATATCGCGTAAGAACGTAGCTGGCATTTACAGCTAATTCTAAATATAACACAAGACCGATAGTGAACGAGTACTGCGAAGGAATGTTGAAAAGATCCCTTGACGGGGAGTAAAAAGCACTTGAAACTAATTGGTGACAGCGCGGGTGTGGCTTGAAAGGAATGAGAGTAATTTATAAGTGATAAAAGGTAACTTTTAAAGCGCAAATTACTTGATCAGGGTCACACTGTCCGTCACGAAGCACGGGCGAGGGAGTTAGTTTGTGTGGCAAGACTAAGCGATTAAGTCGTTGTGTCGTAGGGAAACCGATGTGCCGCAAGATT
>JAQVRT010000061.1 GCA_028700905.1 Candidatus Iainarchaeum sp.
AAATATGTTTATTTTGAAGAAAGAACAATTACTTGTTTTAATAAAGAAGATAAAGAATGTATTGAAAAAGAAGAAAAATTTAGAGAATTAGTAAATGAAAAATATGATTTAATATACACAACTAATTTTCAAAAAAGTACTCAATATATCTACAAGCTAAAATAAGTCATATTCTTTAAATTTTTTAATTCTAAATTTAGTTAAAAGATATTTAAAGATTTCTTTAATGATTGAAAGACCGTAAACTAAAGAAGCCTTTAATTTTATTGAAGATGCTTCTGGAAAATATCTTGTTTCAACAGGAACTTCTTTTATTTTGTATTTTTTAATAACAGTTTGTATAATTATTTGAGTATCAAAAACAAAATTATCAGAATTTTTATCTAATGGAATAGAAGTTAATAATTTTCTAGAATAAGATCTATACCCTGTATGAAATTCACTTAAAGAAGTATTAAGAAAAATATTTTCAAAAAATGTTAAAACTCTATTTCCAAAATATTTATAATAAGGCATACCCCCTTTAATTGGATCTTTTTTGTTTAAAAATCTAGATGCAAAAACAGCATCTGCTTTTCCTTGAACAATTGGAATAAACATTTTATTTAAAATTCTAGGGTCATATTGATAATCAGGATGAATCATTATTACAACATCAGCACCTCTTTTTAAGGCTTCTTTATAACAAGTCTTTTGATTTGCACCATAACCTTTGTTTTTTTTATGCTTAATTGTTGTAAGACCTAGTTTTTTTGAAAGAGAGTAAGTATTATCTGTAGAATTATCATCAACTAAGATCATTTCATCTACATATTCTTTTGGAATATCTTTAATTGTCTTTTCTAAAGTACTTTCTGCATTATATGCAGGAAAAACAATAATTATTTTTTTACCGTCATACATTTAAAATCAATATTTATAAATATTTAAGCTATCACTAAATATAATATAGATTCCTAAATAAATAAAAACTAAACTGATTAAAAAATGACAAACAATATTTTAGATAAACTATTTGATTTTTTAGAAAAAATTAATCCAGTATTTAAAAAAATAAGGACTATTGGAAAATACACTTTTTTTTCAGTAATAGCAACCATAGCAGACATAGTTTCATTATATATATTTACAGAGTTTATTGGTATATTTTATTTATTATCAGTTAAACTGTCATACCTTGTAGGAATGTTTATAGCATTCTTTGGAAATAAAAAGTATACTTTTAAAGAAAATAAAATAAAAACATCTACACACAAATTTATTGATTTTTTAATAATCTCTGTAATAGATCTTTGTATGCATGTTATTTTCATTAAAATCCTAACTGAATATTTAGGATTATGGTATATCTTTTCAAAAATAATTACAGTTGCATTTATTTTCTTTATTAAATATTATATGCACAAAAAGATTGCTTTTAATAATTAAAAATAGAATTAAAGAGCGCCTCGGGTAGGATTTGAACCTACGACCTATCGGTTAACAGCCGATCGCTCCAACCACTAAGCTACCGAGGCAGTATTTTAATAAAACTAATTATTTAAAACAAAAATTAGTATTAAATAATTAAGAACATAAATATATTTAAACCTATTTTTTTATATAAAAGTTAAAGAAATCAGGAAAAGATTTCTTAAAGCTGTAGAAAAACCAATTATTATTATAAATAGCTTGAAATAGTTGTTTAAAGAAGAATCTTTTACATATTTATCAATTATAAATAAAAGGCCTAGACAAAGAAATATTTTTACAAATAAAAAAACATAAGGATTTAAAGAAATTAAAAAATTTGATAAAACATGAATTTCTTTAAAATTATTTGGAATAAAACTAACCATATAAAAAGTAATAAAAGAATCTAGAACTTGAGAATAAAATGCTAATTGACTAGATTTTTTTAAAAATAGTCTTTTTTTAAAAATAAAATAAAAAATTATAAAAATTATTGAAGAAAAGAAAATTAATTTTAAGAATAAAAAATAATTAACAATATTTATAAAATATAAAACTAAAAGAGGAAATAGCAATACATAACTTAAAACTAAAAGAATGTTTTCAAAAGAAAATTTAGTTTTCTTTTCAAAAAATAAAGATAATTCAAAGAATATTAAAAAAAGTAAACCTAGAAATAAAAAAATATTAGGATAATATAAATAAAAACCAATTGAAAAAGGATTATTTGAAGAAGGAATAAAAAAATCTAAAGAAGTAAAAGAAAAAGATAACATTCTTAAGAAAGCACCAATAACTACAAAATTAAAAACAGATAATATAAATTTAAAATTAATATTTATTTTTCTAAATATTAAATAAGGATAAATTAAAAAATAAATAAAAATACCAATAATTGAATAAGTTAGAGTATTAATTAAATTATATCCATTATCTAAAAGATTAAATTTAGAAAAATAATAAATTAACCTTTCTAAAGAAATTGGAGACATTTATTAAAAACCTTAAATTAACCTCTAGGGCCTCTTCTAATAATTTTTTTCTTTTTTAAATCAGATTCTAACTTGCTTTGAAAATTTTTAACTCTATTTTTATAATCAAAAGTTTGAGTTGAAATGTTTTTTTCAAGAGTTGGTTTTCTTTTAAAAATAAATCCTTTATCTATTAAATAAATAGGATTTTTCTTTAATTGAGCCTGAAGCAAATCAACATTAAATTTATTTTTAAAAAGTGGATTTGTTGAAAAAAGAGTAAATAAACTATCTAAATTTTTTTTAACATCTTTATTTGTATATAACTCTTTAACTAAAGATTTAAAATGTTTATTTTTAGATTCTAAAATCTTAAGACTAGCTTCTGTATTAAGAGAAGAATTATTTAAGACTTTTAATAATTTTTCATTAGCTTCAACATTATATTTATAAAAATCATACATTTTATTAAAAACAGCAGTATCTGAATATAACCTATCTACAATTCTTTGTGCAGCCTCTCGATTACTTGAAGATAATTTATAAGGATAACTTTTAAAAAATTGTTCTACAGCAACTTTTTGTTTTAAATCTTTTTTAATATTAGCATCAATAATTTTCTTTGCAGAAAATACAGATAAAAGTAAGCTTAAAGAAATTGCACCCGAAATTATAGTTGATTTATTCATATAAATATCTATAACAGAATAAAATATAAATATATGCATCTAAATTTATTTATGAAACTAAAAATAACTGGGTTTTCAAAATTTGAAATAACTGAAAAAGAATATAACAAATTCTTAAAAAAAAGTAAAGAAGAAATTTATATTTGTCTTAAAAAAACAAAAGATGAAGAAATTTATCTTGAAATTGTTGGAGATGATCTTGAAAAAATTAAAGAAACAGTTGTTTATATTTTCTTTAAGATTAAAAAAAATAGATTCTTTAAAACAACAATATTAAGTTTTAGTAAAAAAATAAGCAAAAAAGAAATAAAGAACATAAAAAATGAAATTATAACAGAAATTGAAACAAAAATGGATAATATTAATTATAGTTATGCTCCAGAAGATTTACTTGAGATAACAAAAGCTAAATACCTTTAAATAAAGATTTATAATGGACAAAATAATTGGAATTAAAGTTAATAAAAATAAAGCACAAGAAACAATTTCTAAAATAAAAGAAGAAAATAACTTTAATTCAAGATATAAGATAATTAGAGAAAAAGAAAACATAATCATACCTATTAAAAAAATAACTTCAGACTTAAATAAAAATAACATAGTAGAAATTAATAATCCAGAAAAACAAAAAGAAATTGGACTTACATACAAAGAAATACTTAAAAAAGAAATAAATTCTAAATATATAGATAATCTCCCTTCTTCTTATGATATTGTAGGAGATATTATAATAATTAACATAGAAGATAAAGAATTCCTTAAAGAATATAGTGAAAATTTAACTAATTCTCTTAAAAAAATACATCCACACATAAAAGTAGTCTTAAACAAATCAAAAGAACATCATGGAACCTTTAGAACACAAGATTTAGAGTGGATAGGTGGAGAAAATAGAAAAGAAACAGTAATCCAGGAAAACGGATGTTATTTAAAAACAGATGTTGAGAAAGTATTTTATTCAACAAGACTTGCAACAGAAAGAAAAAGAATAGCCTCTTTAGTCTTAGAAAATGAAACAATAGGAGTTTTCTTT
>JAQVRT010000062.1 GCA_028700905.1 Candidatus Iainarchaeum sp.
TTAATGATTTCTGCAAATTGTCCTGTTGCATTTCCTTCAATAACAATTATTTTTTTTGCATATTTAAGTAGTTCTTTTGTTCCTGGATAAATAGGATATAATTGTTCATAATGAAGATATTTTATTTTTTTATCATCTATTTTTTCTACAGCTTCTTTAATTGTTTCAAAAGTACTTCCCCATCCAATTATTATTATTTCTTTTCCTTCTCCAATTATTGTGGGTTTTAAACTTTCAAAAGTAATATCTTCTATTCTTTTTAATTTTTTTTTTACCATTTCAATTCTTAATGAAAAATTTTCTGTTATATGTCCAGTTTGATCATGCTCATCACTATCCACACAAACTAAACCTTTTCCAAAGCCAGGGATTGCTCTTGGGGAAATCCCATTTTCAGTAAAAGCATATCTTTGATATTCTTTTTTACTTTCAACAATATATTTTTCTTTATTTTCTTTTATTTCTATTTTTTCAAAAGGATAAAGATTTTCCATAAAATATTGGTCTGTTAATATAAATACAGGAATTTGGTATTTGTGAGAATCAATAAATGCTTTGTTTGTAATTTCTACTGCACTTTTTAAGTTTTTAGGAGCATATATAATTCTTGCAAATTCTCCATGTCCTGCATGCATAACTAGATTTAAATCTTCTTGAGCTGTTCTTGTTGGAAGTCCTGTTGCAGGTCCTGGTCTTTGAGCAATATGTATTACAAGTGGAGTTTCTATCATGCCTGCAAGACTTACTCCTTCACACATAAGTGCAAATCCTCCACCAGATGTGTTTGTAAGAGGTTTTGCTCCAGCAAAAGATGCTCCTAAACACATGTTTATTGCTGAGATTTCATCTTCTGCTTGCTCTACAATAATATCAAAATTTTCTCTTAATTTTGCAAGATTTTGTAAAACCCCTGTTGAAGGTGACATCGGATATGCTGATATAAAATCACATCCTCCTGCAATTGCTCCATATGCTATTGCTTGAGCACCTGTAAATAAATTTTTCTGTTTAATTTTTTTATTTCTTTTAATTTTTGGTAAATTCTTAATTGTTTTTAAAATTTCTTTTCCTTTTAAAATACCTTTTTCTGCAGCTTTAATATTTTTTAATACAATTTCTTTTCCTTTTTTTGAAAAACTTTCTTTAAGTTGTTTTATAAAATAATTTTTATTAATATTTAATATTCCTAAAAGTGTCCCTGTTGCAACTGTATTTGCAAAAACTTTATTTCCAATTTTTTCTGCAATTTCTTTAAAAGAGACTTCAATAGTTTTATTTTTAAGTCCTAATTTTATAACTTCTTCTTTATTTCCAATAATTATTGTATTTTCATCAATTCTTTCTTTTAAATGCTCTATAGTATTTTTATCAAGTGCAAGTAAAAGATCTATTTTTTTTAAGTTTCCTCTTCTTTCTTTTTCTGTAAGTCTAATGGATATGGTGTTAACTCCTCCTCTAACTCTTGACATGTATTCTGAGTTTGAAGAAAAATAAAATCCTTCTTCTTTAAGTATTTTAAGTAAAACATTTTGAACAGAAACAAGTCCTTGACCTGCTTCTCCTGAGAGCACAATTGACAATTCTTTTTCTTCTTCTTTTTTCTTTTTAATTTCTTTTTTAAAAAGTGCTTTTGTTTTTTCAGTAATTATTTTTGAAAATTCATTTAATTGTTTAAAGTTATCTTTTTTTGGAATTCCAGTTGAAATTTCTCCAAGAATAATCTCTGATTCAAAATTATTTGTAATATTTTCAAATTCTTTAAAGGCTTCTCCACCCCATTCTTTAGAACCCATAAATCCAATTATTTTTGTTTTTGGTTTTAGTTTATTTAAGGTGCTAACTGTTGTTGAAACAATAGGGTGAAGGCCACCTAAAAAAGTAGGTGAAGCTATAATTAAAGTTGATGCATCTACCATTTCAATTGCAAGTTGTCCTATCTCTGTAGTTGTAAGATTATATTCTTTTACTTTATTTCCTTGATTTATAAGCTTAGAAGTTAAATAATCTACCATTTTTTTAGTACTACCATGCATAGAAGTGTATGCTATAATAATTTCTGGTTTTGTTTCTTCTTTTGACCATTGATAATATTTATTAATTATCCAGTCTACATCTTTGTAGATTTTACCATGACTTGGAGCTATTATTTTAGGTTTATATTCTTTTATTTTTTCTAAGTTTTTAAGAATATAGTTTCTAAATGGCATCATTATTTCTGCATAATATCTTTTTGCTGGAAGTTCTATTTCTTTTGTTTCCTTTACAAAAAGTTCGCTTGTTGCAAGATGTGCTCCAAAAAAATCACAAGAAAATAATATTTTATCTTCTTTTAAAAAAGTAGACATTGTTTCTGGCCAATGAACCCAAGGAGTATATATAAATTTTAAAGTTTTATTTCCTAAGCTAATTTCATCTAAATCTTTAATAACTTGTATTCTTTTTTCATCAATTACCATTTCATCTAAAAGTATTTTTTTACAAAGAGAATTACAAATTAATTTTGCTTTTGGAAATTTATCTAAGATTATAGGTATTGATCCAGAGTGATCTTGTTCTGCGTGATTAGAAATTACATAATCTATATTTTTAATATTTAATCTTTCTAAGTTTAAAAGAAGTTCTTCTGTTTTTGTAATGTCAACAGTATCTATTAAAGCTGTTTTTTTAGATCCAATTATTAAGTATGAATTGTAGCTAGTCCCATCTGGAAGATAGATTAGTTCATCAAAAAGCTTTCTATCCCAATCAATGGCTCCAACTGAATATATATTTTTTTTAATCATTCTAGAGTCTATATATAAAACACCTCATAATAAAAAAAAGAAAAAAATAGTTTTAAATTATTAAAAACTATTCTTGATCAACTCTTGGTGCTAAGAAATATCTAATAGCAGAAGAGCCTATAGTGTAATTAATTTCAAGTGGCATATCGTCTTTAAGCTTTAAAGTTATTATGCTTTTTGCATTCTTTATCATATTTTGTAAATAGTCTAAAGTATACATTGCTTTTGCTTTACTTCCTGAAATTAAAAGGTTATTATCACTTGCTTCAATTTCTTGTTTGAATTTTCCTTTACTACTTTGTGTTTCTAAATAAAATTTATTATTTTCAACTTTTAAAGTAATATGTGAACTAAAAAGACTTGCATCTTTTAATCCAGCAAGTAATTGATCAGAAGAGATTTGAACTGTAACATCAAATTGAATTTTAGGAAGAGGTTGTTCTTGTTCTGATACATCTATTAAAGGGATATGGAAGCTTCTTTTTGATTTTCCTATAAGTTCTATTAAAATAAATGATTTATCATCTTTAATTTCTAAACTTAATTTATCGTCACTTGAAGAGTGGTTTAAAATCTGTAAAAAATTATTAATATTTATTCCAAAAGCAATATTTTTTTCATCATCTTTAATATCTACTAAAAATTCTTCAAATGAATCTTTTGGCATTACAAAATCAACTAAACTTATTTGTCCAGGATCTGTTGCTCTTAAAAACATTTTTTCGCTATCTATTGTAAATAAACCTTCGTTTATTAATACTCCAATAGCATCCATGCTTTTTTGGAATTCTTTTACATCTTTTATAATTAATTTAATCATCTTTAAATCTCCCCCTTAGCTAATATATTATATAAGCGATAATATTAAAATACTAATCATTTGTTTATAAAACTAATAATACATAAACCCATCCTAATATTAAAACCAGTCTTATTAAAAAAGATTGATCTAACATTTTAAATAACCAGGATAGTATTAAAATTATTATAGTTACAGGAAGTAATAATATTTTATAAAACCATTTAAACAAAGATTGTTTAAATCTATAGCTTTTTTTTACAGAATCAAAAATATTATTTGCATCTTGTCTTGATGGTATTGAAAAGAAAAGAGCAGATATTGAAACCCATATAATTAATAGTTTATAAATTAAAATCATTTCTTTTTTTAAAAGTAAAATTCCTATTATGGCTATTGCAATATTAAAAAAGAAAGGGAATATAGAAATTATGATATTTTTATAAGATCTTGATTCTTCATGGACTACAT
>JAQVRT010000063.1 GCA_028700905.1 Candidatus Iainarchaeum sp.
ATATACTTTTATTGAAATAATTTTATTAAAAGAAACTAATTTATCATCAAGACTAACATTAAAAGTTAAATTAATATCTTCCTTTGGAGTTGGAAGAGAACCTGAATAGGAGTTATTAATCTTAAAGTTAAGAGGAATTATTAAACCATCAGAAGTTAAAGACTCTCCAACTAAAGAAGAATAACCTGCATTAAATTCTTCAAGATCTAAAAATTCAGGAAGCTCTACAGAAATACTATCAAATGTTGCTTGAGAAGTATCTGATGAAAGATTTAAATCTAAAGTAATTAATTCGTTTATTTCTTTTATAAGTTCAAGAGAAACATTATTATTTTCAATTAATAGTCCTTTCATAAAATGCTTTTCAAGATTAAAATCATAATTAATTGAACCTAGATTAATAATTTCAACATTTGAATTAATATCTAATAATTGTGTTAAAGAATTATTAATATCAATTTCATTTTTATAATAACCTAAAAGATTTGTTGATTGAGAAATATTATTGTTTAAGAAAAGACTTGTAATAATTTCATTTTCTCCTTCTAATAAATCTTTTACAAGATTATTATCTTCAATCATTTTATTTTTTATAGAATCAAGATTAAACAAACTTGAATCTCCAACAAAATCAATTTCTTTTAAAGTGCTTGAATAATTTGTTTCTTTTAAAAGATTATAATTATTTGTAGAAACTTGATCAATTATAACTTGATCATTTAAAATATAATAACTTGCAGATAAATTAATATCTTCTGGAATTATTGAAAATCCAGAATAGATTTCTTTGTTTCTTACAACTGTGTTTGCAATGAAACCAAACTCTGGAGAAAATAAAAATACAAAATTAATATTTTTTCCAATATCTGAAAGATTTATAAAAATATTTTGATCACTAAGCATACCTTGCTCATTTGTAGACCCTAAAGTTATAAGCTCATCACCATCAACTTTATACTTAATTAAAACATTTGAAACTGGAGCACCATAATTATCTAAAATTTTAAAACTTAAACTATTTTCACCAATAATTATTCTGTTTCCAGAAAAGTTAGTTGAAATATTAAATATAAAATTTTCATCAGATAAATAAGAATAAATACTTGTATTAACTAAAGGGTACTCATCTAAAACATCAGAAATAATACTTGAATCTGAAAAATTAGTGTTTTCAAAAAATCCTTTTGGCTCTAAAAGAGTATAAGTATTTAAATAATAACCAATCTCTGCATTAATATCATCTAAAGAATAATTATAATCATCAACATTAATGTGATAATATATTTCTTGATTTATAGTAGTATCATTTGAACCTGGAAGAGTATTATAATCTGGAAGTATTAAAAATGAAGTCATGTTATTTGTAGAATTTTGAGTATCTCCTGAACTAGAGTTACCTAAAGATGAAGTATAACCATAACTTAAATAATCTAAATTATTATTTGTATATTGAGAAGATTGAGAAAGACTACCATTTCTTTCTGCTTGATTTAAATATAAATAACTTAAATCATATTTATAAAAATTATTAATAGATACTGGATAACCACCAGCATATTCTTCTAAAAGATTTTGATTCCAATCTTTTAATTTAAAAGAATAAATATAATCTGTATTTTCAAAAGGTATTAAATATTTATTTGTCTCTGCATAAAAATAACCATTAGGATAAATTGGTATTTCTGTCCAAGATTCATTTAAAACAGGATCAAAAGAATAAAATTCATCATAAATACTTGCAAATGATTTATAATTTAAAACATAGTTTTCAAAAGGAACAATTGAGTCTTCTCTAAACTTAAAGTTAGTTGAAAACTCTAAGATATCAGAATTTAATTCTTCAAAATCAATTTCAATCCATTTATAACCTTCACCAGAATAATCATAAGATCTATCTTGAGAATAATTAAGATTGAAAAGATCAAAATTAAAGTCAGGTATATGTTCTTGTGAAAATTTATAACCTCTTGTAACATCTATGTCTTGAGAAGTAAATTGATCTGAAACAAAGAATAAATATTCATCATCTATTAAACCTTGTCTTCCAAGTCTTAAAGTAGCTTGATTGTATTCTTCATCTTCTGTACATGAAATATATTTAAACTTTAATCTGTATTCTTTATCTAAATCATTTTCAACAAAATCAATATTTTCAATTTCTAAGACTCCAGAACCATCATAAAGACCTAAAATTTCTAACTTTGAGTCTTCACAAGAAGAAAGTGTAGAAAGATTAACTGTTTTATAAACTTCTTGATCAGGTATTAAAGTTATATAATCTGTCTGGTAAGTAGTATAACCTGAAGAAGAAACAACTGCATAAACTTTATTTATAGAACCTGTAAAATAATAAAGTGAATTTCCATCCTCAAGATCTGTTCTTACATATTCAGTCACAAGATTATCTGAAGAATTATAAAAATTAATATCATAAGAAATACTTGGACTTACCTTTAGATTTAATATCTTTGGAATATCTTCAAGATCTATTGATAAATCAAGTATTGAGTTAACATCTAAATCATCTGTTTGTGAAGTTCCTTGTTTATCTAAAACATTATGTAAAGCATAAGCATAATAATCTCTATTTGCTCTTTGAGAATAAAAATTAACATCTCCATTTTGATTTGTAAATAATGGATCAGAATTTACTAAAACAAAATCATCTTCAAACTCTTTATATAAATAAACCCTTGCATTTGAGATAGGCATATCTGCACTCTTAACATTTACTGAAATATCTCCTGAGTTAAGGGAAGAAGAATATTCTAAATTAACTGTTATATTTTGATCAATACCGTTTACAGTGACTGGATCTGGTTGAAGATAACCACTCTCTTCTGTATTTAAAACTCTTACTCTATAATTATAGAAATCAATAACATTAAAAGTATAGAAATTAGTGTCCCTTGCAATATGTTCACCAAGAGAAAAGTTTTGATCAGATTCTTTTAACTTTGAATCTAAAGTTATATCTGCATATACTGGTTCTCCAGAATTAACATCTTTTAAAGTTACAGAAATATAACCTGGTCTTCCAATTGTACAAGAACCATCAGCATTATTTATTAAGAATGGTTTTAAGTTTGGATTAAAACAATCAATTTCATCAGCAATACAAAATTGTGAATATTTATCATCAGAACAATCAAATTCTAAAAGATCATCTAAAGTAAATAAAACTACATCTGTGTTTACAGAATCATTTTTAATAACAGTTAAAGGACCTTTTAAAGGATGTGTTAAATAACCTTCTTTTGAAAAAGTTAAAAAATAACTTTTAGGCTCTAAACTAAACTCACCTAAACCATAAAGATCAGTTATAGTTGTATCATGAGGAAAAGTTGTGTTTGAAGAATTATAAACTTTAACTTCTGTTCCAGGAATTGAACTTCCAGATATGTTTTTAACAGAGAAACCTAAATTACCTCTATCAAGATTAATTCTTGTAAGATTTACTTTATTTGAAGAACTTACAACTTGATTTGTAATTGAAGAAAAATCATCTGAAGTTACAGAAACTCTTAAAGCACCACAACCAGAATAAGTTGTAACTGTTACCTTTCCTGAAGAAATAACTTTTCTTGTAGGATTAGGTTCTACATCTGCATTAGTACATGAAAAATTTGTAGTTAATACAGAACCAGTTATTAAAACAGTATTATTTTCAACAAAAGAAATCTCTCTTACTTCTTCTTCTGAAGGATCAATCTTAGAATTTACATCTGTTGGAAGATATAACTTTTGTCTTAAATTACTTTTACTTAATTTAAAGGAATGTTCAACTGTATCATAATTATCTTTAGAAGCTATTAAATTAATATTTTGTTTTCTAGATTTAAAATCACTAAAAATAACTTCACCAAAAATATCTGTTTTTAAAGTTGAAAAATTTTCATCATTAAGCATTAAAGTTACAGAAACATCTTTTAAGGGTACAGAAGATGGGTCATAAACCTCTACAGCAACTGTCCAAGTTTTAGAGAAAGATAAACTTCCTGAAAGTATTAAATATATCA
>JAQVRT010000010.1 GCA_028700905.1 Candidatus Iainarchaeum sp.
AATTTTAAGGATGATTATTCTTCAGTAATTGATTTCTTTTCAAATTATTTAGTGTTTGACAGATTATCTATCTTTTATCCTGATAATTTAGTTTTTAGTTTTGAAACTTCTGAAAATTTAGCAACTAGAAATTATATTAAAAATAATTTTCTAAAAGATAAAGAAAAATTATCTTTAAAGTTTAAACTTCCAAAAAGAAGTGATGAGTTAAATGAAGATTATATTTATGAAAGATTTATTTTTCAAGATAGAGTAAATAATTATATTGGAAATTGTACAAGATTAAGTTTAGATGTTGCAAGAAAATATATTTATAACAATGTACGTAATTTTTCAGAAAACAACTCTTGGTGGGGTTCAGATTTTAGAAGAGAAGATGCTTGGTTTCTTGCAAAAGAAAATCAAGTTATCTGGAATCATGAAAATGATCTTCCTTTAAATCCAAAAAGAGTTTTTGAAGGAGTTATCTTAGGTGTTTATATTGGTTCAACAGAATACACTTATAGTCCTGATTCAACAGTTCTTTTTAGAGCTGGAAAAACTTTTAAAGATCTAGAATACACACATACAATGCCATATCTTGATAATTATAAAAATAAAACAGGAATAACTCTTAATGCAGGTTCAAGAAGTGTTAGTGTTGAAAACGCTTTTGAGTATACTTCTTCTTATGGAAGAGAATTAAGAGAGATAATTGTTCCTAGAAATTTTTATGATAATAAAATAAAAGATAAGTATGGTAAAACAGAACTTGATTATGTTAAAGAATACTTAACTTCTTTTGACTAAATATGTGATTTATAATGAAAAAAATAATATCTTTAGGAATTGAATCAACTGCACATACTTTTGGTGTAGGGATTATTGATAATTCTGGAAAGATTTATGCAAATGTTAAAAAACAGTATACTGCTGAGACAAAAGGAGAAGGTATTAGGCCTTATGATGCGTCTATTTTTCACTTCCAAAACGCAATGGATGTTCTAAAACAAGCCTTAAGTGAATCAAATTTAACTATTGATGATATTAATGTAATTTCTTTTGCAAGAAGCCCAGGTCTAGGATCTTGTTTGTCTGTAGGAGCGACTTTTGCAAGAAGTTTATCCTTAAAATACAATAAACCAATAGTTGGTGTAAACCACTGTGTTGCTCATTTAGAGATTGGAAAAACTTTAATGAAAGCAAAAGATCCTCTTTTTATTTATACTTCTGGTGCAAACACACAAATAATTGCAAAAGACAATAAAAGATATAAGATATTAGGTGAAACTTTAGATATTGGTCTTGGAAATCTTTTTGATTCTTTTGCAAGAGATTTAGGTTTTGGTTTTCCAGGAGGCCCTATTTTAGATAAAATGTATTTTCAGTCAAATAATTATATTCCTCTTCCATATTCTGTTAAAGGCATGGATATTGTTTTTTCTGGTCTTTTAACTTCTTCAAGAAAATTAATTGGAAAAGTAAAAACAGAAGATTTAGTTTATTCATTTATGCATACAGCTTATGCTATGGTTTTAGAAGTTTGTGAAAGAGCATTGTCTTATACAAAGAAAAAAGAGATAATGGTTATTGGTGGTGTGGCTGCATCAAAGGCTTTAAAAGAAATGCTTGAAAGTTTTTCAAAACAAAGAAATATTAAATTATTTATTCCTCCTGTCTCTGTATGTCTTGATAATGGAGTTATGATTGCAGACTTAGGTTTAAAGCATTTTATTTATGATAAAAAACAAAAAATGAAAGATACAGTTATTAATCCAGAAGAAAGAACTGATCAAATAATTATTAATTGGTGAAATATTAAATATGTTTAAAAGAATTAAATTTAAAACAAAAGATTTTTTTAATAACACTTCTTTAGGAGTTTCTTTAAGAGAGAGAAAACTTAAAAAAATTAGAGAAGAAAGATTAAAGGAAGAAAAATTAAAAAGAGATTTAAAGAAATAAATCTTTTTTATTCTTTATAAGTCTCTTTATATCTTTTTAATGCTCTTAAAATTTCTTTTTGAGCCTCTTTTCTACCCTTTATTCCCATAATTGTTGATTTTTTTCCTTGAAGTTCTTTATATGTTTCAAAGAAATGTCTAATCTCTAAGATAACATGATCACTAAAGTCTTTAATATCCATTCTCTTATCCATTCTAGGATCTGTTGAATGAACTGCAATTATTTTTTCATCTTTTTCATTATTGTCAACCATAAACATTACACCTATAGGTTTTGCTTTAACAATAACTCCTGGTGCTACAGGATAATTTGAGATAATAATAATATCAAGTGGATCATTATCTTCAGATAAAGTTTGTGGAATAAAACCATAGTCTCCAGGATAATGTACTGCAGAGTAAAGCACTCTATCAAGTTTTATGTGTCCTGATTCTTTATCAAGTTCGTATTTTAAGATACTTGACTTTGGAACTTCAATAAAAGCTGTTACTTCTTCAGGTATATTTTCTCCAGGGCTAAGTTCATGCCATGGGTGTTGTACATGTTTTATTTTCTTATTCATTTTTTCTCGCATTTTTTATTTATTTTAGTAATATATAATATATATCTATAATTTTATAAATAAATAGTTTTTTTAAAGAAAAAATCTGTTTTTAAACTTATTTGTCTTTACATATTATATTTAAGAATATTTATTTTAATTATAAAAGGGAGAGATATAATATGGAATATGTCTTTAAGATTGAAAAAAAAGTAACACATATGGAAAGTCCTTCTAGAAATACTTTAGAAGAAAACACAATAGCTGTAGAATTAAATGATTCTTTTGAAGAAGATGGTAATGATGGTCATGTTTTTAAATTATTGTCTGCAAATGGAAAAGAAGCATGCTTAGAGTATGATAGACATTATTTAGTTAAAAATGAACATAAAGGTTATGAGTTTAATACAGACTTAATAATTAACCAACCAAAACAAATAACTTCAATGTGGGGTCCTAAACAAATAACTTATACTTTAACTTATTTAGGAATCTATGGTGAACATTTTAAAGAATAAATATGTATAAACAAATAATTCTTGTAAGAAATGACTTAAAGCTTGGAAAAGGCAAGATTGCTGCCCAAGCTTCTCATGCATCTTTAGAAAGTTATCTTTTAACTTCAAGAAAAACTCCTTCTATTGCAGAAAATTGGCTTTCTGAAGGTCAAAAGAAAGTTGTTTTAAAAGTTGAAAGTAGAGAAGAACTTTTAAAAGTCTTTCAAGAAGTAAAATCTTATTTTCCTGCAGTTATTATTAAAGATGCAGCTCATACACAATTAAAGGAACCTGATTTTACATGTGTTGGTGTTGGGCCTATTAAGGAATTTGAAATTGATAAGTTTACAAAAAGATATAAGTTATTATGAGTGAAATAAAATATAAACTAATTGATTATAATAATTTTTCAGAACTTACAAAAGAAACTTTAATACAAGTACATGATATTTTAAAAAAAGAAGCTTCCTGGAACGATACTTTTTCTGAATTTAAAAAAAGATATACAAAAAGTAATTTTAAGAATACTAAGTTATTTTTAGTTTTTGAAAGTACAAAACTTGCAGGCTTTATTGAAGGTTATTCTATAGGGGATAAAGAGTTTTATGCAAAATCTTTTTATGTTTCTTCAGAGTTTAGAAATAAAAATATTGGAACAAAACTTAAGGGTAGAGTTTTAGCTCATTTAAAAAAATTAGGTTATAAAAAATATTCAGATGGTTTAGTTGTAAATCCTTTAGTTTCAAAAATAAGTGATAATCTTATTAAGAGAAGAAAAAAAGAATCTTTAAAAAAACAACCTAAATTAACTTTTCCTTATGGTTTTAAAGATAAGGGAAGTATTTTGTTTAAAAATATTAAAAAAAGAAAGCCTGGTAAAAAATAAACTTATTGTGCATCTTTTCTATTTTTAAGTTCTGATAAGGCTTTTATTGCATTTTCATAAAGAATTCTATTTTTTAATCCTTTTTCTTTTAACATATCTCTTTTAAGGCTTGCAATTACTTCTTCAAGTTCTAAAAACATAGTTTATCTATCCTCTTTTTTTTGTTTAATAAAATCATTAAAAATTAATCCTTTTTCAATAATTTCTTCTTTTTTAATAGAAAATGCTTTTTTTGTTTTATTAAGTTTACTATAATGTATAAAATACCATTTTTTTCCAGTTAGTCTCCAGGCAACATATGCTTTATGTCCTGAAATTTTTTCCCAAGTCTCAAGCTCTTTTATCTGTTCTTCTCTAATATTTAGATATTCTCCTGATTTTGTCTTACATTCAATTGCAAAACCTATATTTTCTTTAATAACAATAATATCAGGTGTAGGAAGTGTTGAAGATCCTGAGCCTGCAACTCTTGCAGCCATAAAACCGTTGTCAAAGAACATAAAAAGAAGCTCTCTTTCTGCGTTTGACCCTTTTTTCTTATGCTGCATGTATGTTTTTCACATTTAATCTATTATATAAATATAATATAGAACAATAATGTTTATATATAGTTTGATACTATATATTTTATAGTAGAGAATATATTTGTTTTTAGATATAAGATGTTCTACAGTTTATTATTAAATTATAAATTAAACATAAATTATTAAAAAGAAGAAAAGTACTTTTAAAAAAATAAAAGAACTTTTTTATAAAGAAAACTTTAAACAATTAAATTAATCTTTTAAAAGTTATTAAAAATAAATAGTATGACTAAAAATTTACAGTTAAAAGCAGGCGAGATTATTGAAGTTACTGTGGTATGTAATTCAAAGTTTCAAGAGATTCAGAAATTATCAGAAATTTACAAAATAAGGCTTAAATCACAAGCTATTAAAGGAAAAGCCAATAAAGAGTTAAAAGAATATTTTAAGTCTTTAGGGTATTTAGTAGAAATAGTTAAAGGAGAAAAGTCAAACCATAAATATATTAAAATTTTATAGTTTGGTTTTTTATTTAAGTATTTCGTAGTTTTTTTTATAAAAAATATTTATTTTTTTAAAATCATTTGTTTTCTTTAAAAGATTTTTATTTCTTTTAACAAAAATCTTCTTTTTTTTAGTTTATAGAGAAAATACATTACAGGTGATTTTAAAATGGGTAAAACTTACTTAGAAACAATTAAATATTTGATTGTTGCAGATTTTCAAGTAGATGGTTTAGTTGAAAAACCAGATGTTATTGGTGCTATTTTTGGACAATCAGAAGGTCTTTTAGGTTCACAACTTGATATTAAAGAACTTCAACAGAATGGAAAAATAGGAAGAATAGAAATTACAACTAGTCATAATAACAATAAAACTTTTGGAACCTTAAAACTTCCATGCTCTCTTTCAATGGTTGAAACTGTAATCATAGGTGCATCTATTGAATCTATTGATAAAGTTGGTCCATGTGATACTAGATTTACTATTAAGAAAATAGAAGATACAAGAGGACTTAAAAGAAAACAAATTAAAGATAGAGCAATTGATCTTTTAGGAAAATTAATGCAGGAAGAAATTCCTGACACAAAAGAGCTTATGGAAGAAATCGTTGATACCTTTAAAACAAAAGAAATTGTTTTTTATGGTCCAGATAAACTTCCAGCAGGCCCAACAATTGATGCAAATAAAGAAATTATAATTGTTGAAGGAAGAGCAGATGTTATAACAATGCTTAAATATGGTTTTACAAATGTAATTTCAACAGGTGGTGCTAGAGTTCCAGCATCTCTTGCAAATATTTGTAAAGATAAAATGGTAACTTTATTTTTAGATGGAGATAGAGGTGCTGATATTCAACAAAATCAACTTTTAAGAGCAATTAAAGTTGATTATATTGCAAGAGCTCCAGATGGAAAAGAAGTTGAAGAATTAACACAAAAAGAAATTAATCAAGCACTTAGAAGAAGAATTAAATCAACTTTTGTTTTAGATTTAAAAGATAAAAGTAAAGATGATAGAAATTCTAAAAATTATTCTTCTCAACCAAATATTGTAAAACAAACTAAGTTTTCAGCAACAAATGATCATAAAGTAATTTCTTCAAGACCAAGTTTTGATTCAAGACCAAAGTTTGATGGAAGTAGAAGAGATGATAGGTTTAAAGAAAAACCTGCAAATGACTTTTCAAGTATGCTTTCAAATATTCCTGATGTTGAAAGAATTGATGTTTCAAATGAAATACCTAGCTTTAGAGATAATAATAGACCTAAACATAATTCTTTTCAAAAAGATAGACCAAACTTTGATAGAAACTCTAAATTTGATTCTTCTAAAAATACTTTTGATTCAAGAAAACCTTTTGATTCAAAAAATAATTTAGAAGCTGATAAAGCATTAAATAAACCTTCTCAAACTAAAATAACTCTAAAAGATAGGCTTGAGAGTGCTTTAAAAGAATTTGATAGTAAATCACAAGGAGATAAGTCTTTAAAAGAAAGTGTTTCTGAATCTATTGATAAAAAAATAAATACTTCTCTAAAAACTGAAGCTTCTTATCCTGTTAAAGCAGCTGAAGCTTTAAATAAACCAAAAGAAGAAGTTAAAGTAGAGGTTAAAAAGAAAAAACCTCTTGCAAAGATTACAGAAAAAAGTAAAAAGAATTTTTTAAAGATTCTAGAAGAAGTTGATGGTAAAGGACAATCTAGAATTTTAAATGAAAAATTAAGAAGGATAGGAAGTTCAAAGAGTAGTGAGCTTTTATCTAAAATAAAATCTTTTAAAACTGGTAAGATTTTTGCAGTTGTAACTGATCTTGAAGTTGATGTTGAGATTTTAAAACTTTTAAAAGAAAAAGATGCTTCTTTTATTGTTTCTCCAAAATCTAAAATTAAAGAAGATCAAGAGATAAACATTGTAACTTACAATGAATTAAAGAAATAGTTTTTTTTAAAAAAAATAAAAAAAAAGAAAGAAATTATTTCTTTTTCTTTCTTACTACTTTTTTCTTTTTAGTAGTTGGTTTTACAATTGCTTTAACTTTTGTTTCTTTTGTTTCTGTTTTTTTTCTTTTACTTGAGATATATAAAAAGTCTCCAAGTATTATTAAAAGAACAGCAAGTAAAACATTAATTATTTGTCTAATATAGATTTTAAGGTATTGTCCTGTTGTAAACTCTACTTGGTTTGTTCTAATTGCAATTCCAAGTCCTTCAGATACATTTTCTTTACAGATATCTAATATTTCTGGTTGATATTTTGAAACTTCAATACAGTTGTTATATTGGTCCATAAAGTCTATATCGTTAAAAATATTAGTAATTGATAAAAGTAAGAAAAATATACCAAAAACAAATATAAAAGCTCCAATTACTTTTAAAATATTATTTTTTTCCATTCTTAAATCACCTTTTAATTATAAACTATAATAATACATAAGATTATAGTTTATTTAAATCTTTTGTTTTTATATAAATCTTTTGTGTATAATAAAAAGAAATACCTTTTTATATCTTTTCTATATTAAATATATTACTTGAAATCTTTTTTTAAAAATCAAAAGATTAAAGCAAAAATGGTTCTGTGGTCTAGTGGTTATGATATCGCCCTTACAAGGCGAGGATCGGCGGTTCGAATCCGCCCAGAACCACTTTTTTGTAATCTCTTTTTCTTAGAAATATATTAATTTATTTTATAAATATTATGGTATACTATTTTTCTTATGAAATTAAAAATTATTTTACTTATATTTTTATTATTAATTACTCCTTTAGGATATCTTGAAGAAACAGATAGTCAATCTTTAGATTTTGATGTAATTAAAACAAAATTTATGGATGTAAATGTTTCAATTGAAATTCCAATATATCTTGATCAATATTCTAAAGAATCTTCTTTTGTTTTAACAACTCCAGTCTTTGTAACAACTAATTCTCAATCAGTAGACTTAGATGCTTATTATTTAGAAAATGGACAAAAAGTTTATGCAGATTATAGTGAAGATGAATATGGTAATAAATTTGCAATTTTTGATGTTAAAAAAATAACTAAAGATCAATATTCTTTTTTTATAGATGCAAGAATAATTTCTGAAAATAAAATTATTTTTGCAGAAGATGTTTTTTCTCTTGAAAATGAAATTACTGATTTTAAGGAATATAAAGCTTCTACAAGATATATTAATTCAGATAGTAGTGAAATTATTTCAATGGCAAATTATTTAAAAAAATCAGATAATGCTTTAAAAGAACTTACAAATATTATTGATTGGACTTATAATTTTGTAGAATATGATTTAAGTTATTCAAATAAAACTGTTGAAGCAGTAAATGTTTTATCAGAAAGAAAAGGAGTTTGTTCAGAGTTTGCAATTCTTGCAGCTGCTATCTTAAGAGAAAGAGGCTTTCCTACAAGATATGTAACTGGGTATGCAAACAGTACTCTTGATTGGCAAGCCCATGCATGGCTTGAAGTATATATCCCTGGACAAGGTTGGGTTCTTGCAGATCCTACTTTTGGAGAAGTTGGTCTTGTTGATGCAAGTCATCTTTTAATTTCAAGATCTTTTGATCCTTCAGAAATTAAAGATAGAATAACTTCTTTTGGAAATGTATCTTTAAGATTTGGAGAAAAAAAAGCAACCTTTAAGATTAATGATCATAAAAGTTTTTCAGATCTTGGATATTCAAATGCAATTTCTGTAGATTTTGATTTTCCTGAAAAAATAAAAGAAAATTCTGCTTTTTTTATAAAAGCAAATATTACAAATACAACCTCAAGAGCAATGTCTGTGTTTTTTATGTTAAACACTCATCAGGATTTTGAATTAATCTATCCTGAAAATACAGATAAAATATTATATCTTGAACCATTTAAAGAAGAAGTTTTAACTTTTTATTTAAAATCAAATGTTGATGTTCCAAATAATTATTATAAAACATATAGTTTTAATTTAAAGTCACAAGTAACAGATTATAGTGATTCTTTAAATGTTTATAATGATGAAGGTTATTTTCAAGAAGCTTTTTTTGTAACTGAACCTTTATTGTATGTTGATAAAGAGGTTTTAAAATATAGTTTAGAAGTTATTAATTTTACTGATGAAAAAAAAGTTTTAAATTTTGATTTTAATAATAATAATGTTTTAAGTTCTGAAATTATAGAAGTTCCAATTAATTCAACATATTTTTTTGAAAAAGAATTTGGTGTTTTAAAAAATACTTCTTTTAGTTATTTAATTTCACAAGATTATGATCTTTCAAATAATTTTTTTATTTTTGATGATTCTATTGAAGAAAAAGAAGTTATTGTAATTGATGGTAATGTTCAAGATCAAGTTAAGCCTTCTGAAAAAGATAATAATTTAGTTGTTTGGGAAGATGAAAAATTTCCTAAAGAAGAAACTTCTTCAAATAACTTAATTGGTATAATTATTGTGATTGTTTTTATTATTTTTACAATAGTTATTTTTGTTTCAAATAAGAAAAAGAAAGATGATTTATAGGTATTTATAAAAAAAGGCATCAAATCTATTTATAAATATTTATCTTCTTAATTATATTATAGGCACTCGTAGTATAGTGGTTAGTATGGGAGCTTGCCAAGCTTTCGGCCCGGGTTCGAACCCCGGCGAGTGCATCAACTGGTTATGCTCAGTTGACACGCAAAAGTATTCAAGCTTGCAGGCGTTGTTAACATGTAAAATTTGCTAAGCTTTAAGGCGTTTTTTATATATGGTTAAAGATAAAAAAAAAGTTATTGAAAAAATAAATTTTTTAATTGATTTTGCAATTTCTCAAAAACAAGAAAATAATCCTTATATTTATGATTATATTAATATTTCTTTTAATTTAGCAAAAAAAATAAACTACAGGATGCCAAAAGAGATTCATAGAAAGGTTTGTAAAAATTGTTTTTCTATAAGATCTTTAGAGAACACAAAGATTAGAACTTTAAGAGAGAAGAAAAATGGTGTTATTGTAAAATCTATAAAGCTTCACTGTCTTTCTTGTAATCATATTAAAAAAATTAGAGTTTAAGGCTATTTTTAACCATAAAGAAACATATTTAAATAGAACTCTACCTATATTATATATTATTAGACTTTTTTATATTAGTTGTTTAAACAATAACTTTTTAAAAAAAAAGAATCTATAAAGATGAGAATATATTCTAATAAAAGATATATTTGATATAAACATGAGGTGAGAACTCTTGACAAGTGTTAAAGATGTAAATCCACACGCCCTTATCAATATGGTCGCAAAGGACCTTAAAGAAACAAAGGGTGTCAAGATGCCAGAGTTTGCCGCATTTGTAAAAACCGGCTCTCATAGAGAAAGAACCCCAGATAATCCAGACTGGTGGTTTGTAAGAATGGCATCTATTTTAAGAAAAGTATACATTTCTGGAAGCGTTGACGTAAATTCTTTAAGGAATTATTATGGTGGACGTAAGAATAGAGGTGTTAGACCAGAGATTTTTAGAAAAGCTGGTGGAAAAATAATTAGAGTTTGTCTACAAGATTTAGAAAAGTTAGGTTTTGTTAAAATTTCAGATAATAAAAATGGAAGAATTTTAACATCTAAAGGACAAAAATATCTTGATTTAATGGCAAGTAATTTATCTAAAGTTTCTCCTAAAGAAATCAAAAAAGAACCTCTTGAAAAGAAAGTTAAACAAGAAAAGCCAAAAGTAGAGGTTGAAGAAAAACAATAAAATGTTTTTAGGAGTTGAATATTTATGGCAAGAAATAAAGATAAAGAATTTAAAGAGTTTTTAATAGCTCAAAGGAAAAAAGTTGGTCCAGGTTATATGAATACTCCTGTTTGGATTATTCAAAAAGCAGGAAAAAGAATCTGGAATAGAAGACAAAAAAGAAATTGGAAAGAAACAGAATTTGGATCCCAATATAAACAATTAAAAGAAGATCAAGAAAAAGCAAAAGCAAAAACTTATTTTAAAAGTGGAAAAAAAGTAAAATCTTCTAAGTCTTCTACAAGAAAGGTAAGAAATAGGAATACTACTATTATACCTAAAAAAATAAAAGGTAAAAAAAGGTGAATAGATTATGCCTGCAGAAAGTTATATAGTACCATTACAAAGAGCTTATGATAAGCCTAGAACTAGAAGATCAAATGTTGCTGTTAAAGAAGTTTTTGATTTTTTATTTAAACATACAAGAAAGAAAAAAGAAAACATTATTATTTCAAAGGAAGTTAATGAATATATCTGGAGTAGAGGTATTCAAAAACCACCTAGAAAAGTTGCAATTTCAATTAAAGAAAAAGACAACAAAGTTTATGTTTTCTTAAAAGATTCAAAAGAAATTGAAAAATTCTTAAACAAAGATAAAGAAGTTAAAGAAAAAAAATCAATTAAACAAACAGTAACTGAAATTAAGGAAAACATACAAAATCCTACAGCAACAAAAAAGACTTCTGTTAAAAAAGAAGAAAAAGCTCCTGCTCAAAAAGAAGTTGCTTCTTCTCCAAAAACAGAAGAAAAATCTTCAGTTAAAAAAGAAACTAAAGATGATTCTTTAGATAAAAAGGAAGAATAGTTTTATGAGACTTTCAAGAACAAAAATAAATAATACACCTTATTTAGGTGTATATTCTGTGTGTACAGATGATTTTTGTATTGTTCCAAACAATATCTTAAAAAAAGAAGAAGCTGTTTTAGAAAAGTTTCTTCAAACAAAAATCATTAAGACATCTATAAATGATTCTCCATTGATAGGTGTTTATCTTTTAGCACATGGAAATAAAGTTGTTGCTTGTAAAAATTCTATTAAAAAATATGAAATTGATTTACTTGAAAAGAATGGTATTGAAGTTAAATTAATTAAAGAAGAACATAATGCTTTAGGAAATTTAGTTTCACTTAACTCAAATTATGGTTTTGCAAGTCCAATTCTTTCAGATAAAACAGTTTCAGAAATTTCTTCTTTTTTTAATATAAAAATTGAAAAAAAAGAATTATTATCTTTAGATATTTTAGGTAGTATTCTTTATGCTAATGATTATCTTTTTATTGTAAATCCAACTATTGATGAAAAAGATTTTTTAGCAATTAAGAAAAAACTAAAAGTTGAAGGTATTGCAACAACTCTTAATTATGGTGGTTTATTTGTTGGTAATGATGTTATTGCAAATAAAAATGCTGTTTTAGTTGGTGCTAATACAAGTAACATTGAAATAATGAAAGTTGATGATGTTGTTTTAATGCATGATAAATTATAAAGGAGTGAAATAAAATGCCAGGAAATGAAAAAAAGACTATTAAACTTAATAAAGATCAAACAATTTCACTTTATAAAGCTAAAGAAAATGAAATTAATGGTATTTCTAAAAGACTTCAAGAAATTAATAATCTTTTTACAGAAATATCAAAAGCAGAAAATACATTAAATGAAATTAAAAATGTAAAATCTTCTGAAAGTATCTTAATGAATATTGGTGCTGGAGTATTAGTTGAATGTAAAGTTGATAATACAAAAGAAGTTAAAATTTCTCTTCCAGGAACAATAATTGTTTCAAAAGATATTGATGCTGTTATTAAAGATATTGAAAACAGAAAACAAGAGTTATTAGATATTAGAAAAAAATTATCTGATGCTTATAATAATAATGTTAAGACATTACAACAAGTTTCAAAAGCAATTCAAGTAATGCAAAAACAAAACAATAAAGAAGCTGACTCAAATAACGTGAGTTAGGTTTTCTTTTATCTTTTTTTAATTAATAGAGGTTTTTTAAGATATGTTTGGTCTTTTAAAAAAGAAATTTAAAGATTTGTCAGATAAAATATTAGGTAAATCTAAAGAAAAAATTGATTCTGAAGATCAAAGTCAAGAAGAAACTTCTTCTGATACTTCTAAGACTTTAGATGTTCCTGAAGAAAAATCTCCTGTTTTTAAAGAGTCAATATCTACTTCTGAAGAATTTTCTGTTCCTAAAGTAAAAGATGTTAAAGAAGAGATCTCAACTCCTAAAGTAGAAGACTCTAAAGTAGAAATCCCTACTCCTAAAGTTGATGATGTTAAAGAAGAGATCTCTATTCCTAAAGTAAAAGATGTTAAAGAAGAAATCTCTATTCCTAAAATAGAAGACTCTAAGAAAGAAAAAACATTTTCTAAAGTAGAAATTCCTTTTCCTGAAGTAGAAAAATCTACTCCTAAAGTAGAAGATGTTAAAGAAGAAATCTTTACTCCTAAAGTAGAAGATTCTAAAGAAGAAATCTCTACTCCTAAGACAGAAGAAACTAAAGAAGAAAAACCTATTTTAAAAGAAGAAATAAAAGAAGATAAACAACCTTCAAAAGCTTATACAGATTTAGAATCTAAAAAAGTTGAAGATGTAAAAAAAACAACTTTTACAAAAATAAAAAGCTTATTTTCATCAAAAATAAAATTATCTGAAAAAGAAATATCTGAATTTTTAGATGATTTTGAAATTTCTTTACTTGAAGCAGATGTTTCTATTGATTCTTCAACAGCAATTATTGAAGATTTAAAAAAAAGATTAGTTAATGCTTCTTTTTCAAAAACAAATATCTTAGAAGATATTAAATTAAATATTAAAGAAACTTTAAAAGAACAATTAAACATTGATTGTGATATTAATAATTATATTTCTCAAAAACAAAACGAACCTTTAATAATTTTAATTATTGGACCTAATGGTGCTGGAAAAACAACAACTATTTCTAAATTTGCAAATCTTTATAAAAATCAAGGTAAATCTGTGGTTCTTGCTTCTTCAGATACTTTTAGAGCTGGAAGTATTGATCAACTAGAAGTTCATGCAAAGAGATTAGGTGTAAGAGTTGTAAAACAAAATTATGGTTCAGATCCAGCTGCAGTTGCTTTTGATGCAGTTGCTTCTGCTAAAGCAAATAAAAACGATGTTGTTTTAATTGATACTGCTGGTAGACAAGATACAAATATTAATCTAATGCAGGAACTTTCAAAAATAAAAAGAGTTGTAAAACCAGATCTTACAATCTATATTGGGGAATCTCAATCTGGGCAAACAATTGTTGAACAAATACAAAAGTTTGATAAAGAAATAGGCGTTACTGGAGTAATTTTAACAAAAATTGATACTGACCCAAAAGGTGGAGTTGCAATTTCAATTCTTAATGAGCTTAAAAAGCCTATTTTCTATATTGGTACAGGGCAAGAGTATAATGATATAGAAAAATTTTCTCCAGAATATATAATTGAAAGAATTGTTTAGAAAATTTTATTTTCTAAAAGCTTTTTTAACATTTTCTTTAAATCTTTTTAAAGCTTCTTCATTTGATTTTGGTAAATTTTTTGGTTTTTTTTGTTTTATTAATAATTTTTTTGGTCCTGGCATATTTTTTCTTTCTCCTTTATTTTCTTTTTTTCTTTTCTGTTAAATATGTTTTTTTAACACTTTCAAGTTGTTTTTCTAAAATATTTAAAAAAAGCTCTTTTTGTTTTGGGTCTATTGTTTTATCAAGATTTATTTTTCTAATATTTTCTTTAATTTTTGAATATCTTTCTTTACTAATTTCTAAAATATTTTTTTTAACTATTAAAGATTTTTTTGCAGCTTCTTTATTAATTTTAGTTTCAACAGCTTTTTTACTCACACCTGTTTTTGAAGCAATTAATTTTAAGGCTTTATTTCTCTTTTCAGCATTTTCTTTTTCAGAAATAAATCTATTTTGAGTTGGGCTTGTTGTTTTTGTAATCTCTCTTCTTGTACTTTTTATATTTCTTTTATTCTTAATTATAGGCATATCTTCTTACTCCTTAAATTATTAACTAATTAACTATTATTTATAAATATATTACTTTTAAATCAATTTATATTTATATCTTTTGATATATTATATATAATATATACTTAAAAAATCACACAAATGTTTTAAAATATGGGCTTTGGAGAAAAATTAAAAAGTGCAATTGATAAAATTAAAAATTCAATGCATGTTGATAAAGACTTAATTAAAGAAGTTATTAAAGATATTCAAAGAGCATTAATCTCTTCAGATGTAAATGTACAACTAGTTTTAAAAATTTCAAAAGAAATAGAAACTGAAGCTTTTGAAAAAATTCCTGAAGGGCTTTCAAGAAAAGAACATTTAGTTAAAACTTGTTATGATGTTATTTTAAAATATATTGGTGGAAGAGAACAAAAAAAGCTTCCTGAAAATCCAGAAACAATTCTTCTTTGTGGTCTTTTTGGTTCTGGAAAAACAACAACTACTGCAAAACTTGCAAAATTCTATAAAAAAAGAGGTTTTAAAGTTGGAGTTATTGCTGCAGATGTTTACAGACCAGCAGCTTATGAACAACTTGAACAATTATCAAAGCAAGTAGATTGTTTATTTTATGGTGAAAAAGAAAATAAAGTTGCAGGAGAAGTTGTTAAAAATGGTCTCTCTGTTTTAAAGAAAAAAGGAGCTAATCTTGTAATTGTTGATTCTGCTGGTAGATCTGCTTTAGACCAAGAGCTTACCAAAGAGCTTAAAGAAATACACTTACAATTAAATCCTAAATTTTCTTTTTTAGTTCTTTCAGCAGATATTGGACAGGCTGCAAAAGATCAAGCTGAAAACTTTAATCAAGCAGTTGGAGTTAATGGTGTAATAATAACTAAGCTTGATGGTTCTGCAAAAGGTGGTGGAGCTTTAACTGCTTGTTATATTACAGATTCTCCAATATATTTTATTGGTACTGGAGAAAAAGTTGATGACTTAGAAATTTTTGATGCAAATAGATATCTTTCAAGAATCTTAGGTTTTGGAGATTTAGAAGGTCTTTTAGAAAAAGTTAAAGAACTTCAAGAAACTGAAGATTTACAAGATATTAATCCAGATGATATTTTAAAAGGAGATTTTTCATTTTATCTTTTTAAAAAACAAATTTCAGCTGCTAAAAAATTAGGTCCTTTTAATAAGATTATTAGTATGCTTGGTATTGGTGGTAATATTTCAAAAGATCAAATGAATTTAGGTCAAGAAAAAATGAAAAAATATAAAGTAATGCTTGATTCTTTTACAAAAAAAGAACTTTATTTTGAACCTCAAGAAATTAATAAAAGCAGAATTAAAAGAATTTCAAATGG
>JAQVRT010000064.1 GCA_028700905.1 Candidatus Iainarchaeum sp.
CTATCGATGTAACCAGAAATCAAACTTTAAAAGCAATAGTTTACAAATCTGGTTATCTTCCAAGTTCTGTATCTCAAGCAGATTATGCCTTCAAACTAGATGCACCTACCTTTAGTCCTTTGCCTGGTGTTTATTCAGATTCTCAATCTATAGCAATAACTTCTGTTGATGGTGCCCAAATCAGGTATACAATAAATGGAGCAACTCCAACACAAACAACTGGCACACAAATCAATAGTGGAGAGTCTACTTCTGAATTAAATAGTTATTCTATATTAAAAGCAATTACTTATAAGACAGGTTGGAGTTCAAGTGATGTTGTTGAAGGAATATATGATATCTCTATTCCAACATTAACTATAAATATTGATTCTCCTAATAATTCTCAACAATTTATGGAAAATCAAGAAGTTTCATTTACTTCTACTGTTGATAATAATTATGGTATTTATAGTTGTTCTTGGGATTCAAATAGAGATGGTTCTTTAGGTACTGATTGTAATTTTAATATTTCTTCTTTATCTGTTGGTACTCATTTAATCAGTTTAAGTGTAACTGATGATTTAGAAACAATTAGTACAACTATAAACTTAACTATAAAGACCAGTTTAATTCCATCTATTGATTCTCCATCTTCAGATTCTACATTTGTAGAAAATGATAGTATTAATTTTATTGGAAGTGCAACAAATACTTTTGGTAGTTACACCTGTTCTTGGGATTCAAATATTGATGGTTCTTTAGGTGCTGGTTGTGATATTAATATTTCTTCTTTATCTGTTGGTACTCATTTAATTACTTTAAGTGTGACTGACAATTTAGAAACTGTTACTTCTACAATAAATATTTTTATTATTCTTCCTTCTTGTTCTCTTCCTACAAGTACGTTAGCAGCAGGAACTTATAATTCTGTTCAAAATGTTCCTTTAACTACAACTACTTCTGGTGCAGACATTAGATATACTATTAATGGTGCTGCTCCAACTTCTACAACTGGAACAGTTTATTCAGGTCCAATATCTTTATCTTCAACAGGGATATATACTATTAGAGCTAAGGCTTTCAAGACTGGTTATCCAGAAAGTGATTTATTTGAAAGAACTTATATTATTAATTTGCCAGAATATATATATGCATGGGGTAAGAATAATTTTGGTCAATTAGGTGATGGTACAACTACTTATAGAAAATCTCCTGTTATTATTTCTTCTCTTTCTAATGTTTCTCATCTTTCTTTAGGTGATTCTCATTCTTGTGCACTTTTAAATGATGGTACTGTAAAATGTTGGGGTTTTAATGATTATGGTCAATTAGGTGATGGTACAACAACGACTAGAAAATCTCCTGTAACTATTTCTTCCCTTTCTAATGTTTCTCAGCTTTTTTTAGGAACTTTTCATTCATGTGTTTTAATAAATGATGGTACTGTTAAATGTTGGGGAAATAATGATTATGGTCAATTAGGTGATGGTACAACAACGACTAGAAAATCTCCTGTAACTATTTCTTCTCTTTCTAATGTTTCTTCTCTTTCTTTAGGTACATATCATTCTTGTGCACTTTTAAATGATGGTACTGTAAAATGTTGGGGTTTTAATTATTATGGTCAATTAGGTAATGGCACAACTACTAATAGAAAATCTCCTGTTATTATTTCTTCTCTTTCTAATGTTTCTCATCTTTCTTTAGGTGGTCATCATTCTTGTGTTCTAATAAATGATGGTACTGTTAAATGTTGGGGAGATAATCATTATGGTCAATTAGGTGATGGTACAATTACTGATAGAACTTCTCCTGTTATTATTTCTTCTCTTTCTAATGTTTCTCAGCTTTCTTTAGGTGGTTATCATTCATTTGCAATTAGTTCTAATTAATTTTTAAATCATTTATAATTTTTATAAATTAATTTTATATTTTTTTTCAATTTATCAAGTTTCATATAAATATTTACTTTTATAAATATTTTGGTTTTCCTTTTTATATATGTATCTTAATAAAAATGCTATTTCTCCTTTAATAGCAAGCATTTTAATTATAGTTGTAGTTGTTGCAGTTATTGGTGTGATTTTATTATGGGGTAAGGGTTTTACACACACTAATTTATCATTAGCTCAAGAAGTAAATAGTAGATCCGAACTAACAGGTTTTGTATTTCAAGAAAATATAATATTGCTTCAATGGAAATTAATGATATATTAGATTCTAAAAAGCAATTAATTGAAAATATTTACCAAAATTATCAGCTTGAAAACCCAGGAGTAAAAAAAATCAATAAAAATAATAAAAATAGTTTTATAATTTCAAGAGATGGAGAAGATATATTTAATTCTTTTGAAAACGAGTTTAAAAATTTCTTTGAAAAAAAAGAAGAAGTTAAAGAAACTATTAAAAAAAACAAAGTTGCAGAAATACTAAAATCACAAGAAGATAAAAAAGAACAGTTTGAAGAAAAAATAAAGACTCTTGAAAAAGAAGGAGAATTTATTTATTCTAATTTTACACTTGTAGACCAAATAAATAAAATTATTGAAAAAGCTACTTTTAAAAAAATAGATTCTAAAGACAAAATAGATGATAATTAAAAATCTATTCCTTTATAAATATTTTGTATGTTATTTTTAATTATATACAATTATTTAATTTGGGAAAAATGATAGATTCTATTAAATCTAAAAAAGGTCAAGGAAATTTAGAAACTTTAATATTAATAGGTGGTGGTGTATTAGTTCTGTTGTTATTGTAACTATTTTAGTTTCTTTAGGTGGTCAATCAAGAGATTCAGCATCAGAACAAGTTAATAATGTTTCTTCTTCAACTGATGGCCCTTTACCTCCTGTTATAACTTCTGTAATTGCAAATTATTTAGATTGTGAATATATTGATCCTCCTGGAGTAAGAGAAGGATTTTTATCTTTTTCATGGAAACCTTTGTCAAAAGAAGGTACTTTTCGTTTAATCATAGAAGATTCAAGTAATAATATTGTTGGAAATTTAGATTATATTGTTACTGCAACTGTTGAAGATGTTCAAGGTTCTTTAAGTCTTAATTGGGAATATAGTAAAGATAATGGATTATGGACTAACTTTTCTACAACAAGTTCTTTAAGCACTTCCTTTTCTTTTAGTGAAGCTGGTATATATAGATTTAGAGTAACTGTTACTGATAGTGGAAAACCTATTGGTCAAAATATTAGTGTTTCAAGTTTAGTTACAAATGTTGAGGTTGCAGATTATACTTTTATTTATTTCAATTCAGATAAGCTTCAAGTTCAAAATTTAATTAGAAGTAATTCTCAACTTTGGAATCATTGGGCAAGCAGTTATTGTAGTGGTTTAGATGAAGAAGGCTATAGTGATTGGAGAACTCCAAATCAATATGAATTAACTGAAATTTATAATGTTTGGAACTCAAATGGAAGAAGTGTAAGTTCTTTGGAAGGAATTAATTTAGGTGCAAATTTTAGAACTGCTGGTTATTGGGCAACTACAAGTGGATCTCCTTCTTGTTATTCAGGATATAATCCTGGAATTCCTTTTGTTAATTTTTCTTCAGGTTCAGTAGGCTGTGGAAATTATTCTTCTTCTAAATATAATGTATTTTGTGTTCGTGATAGATAATTTTTAAATTATCTTTTTTTCTTTTTTCAATTACTTTATAAATATTTTGTATCTATAAAATATTTATGACTTACAATAATACTTTAAGTTTTTATAAAGATAACTTAATTTCTATAATTATAAGTATTATTATATATTGATAGGCAAAGATTAACCTTCATTCTAATTTTAATCTTTTGCCAAAGTTTTAAGCTTTAAAGGTAGGTGGGCAAAAATTATGTTTTCAAATCAAAATGAAAAAGAAATAAAAGAGTTTTGGGAAAAAAATAATATTCCTAAAAAAGTAAGAGAAAAAGAGTCTGATAAACATTATTATTTTATAGATGGGCCTCCATATGCAACAGGTTCTAT